>JAQGHT010000164.1 GCA_028291565.1 Planctomycetaceae bacterium
AAACGGGGAATTCCGCCTCTTGATTCCAGTCAATCGGCCTTTTTGGATCTTGTCCCTCAGTCAGGCGCAAGCGATAAAATGATCCGAACAGCCAATCTCGATGCTTGGTGCTGGAGGCCGCCGAAGATTTCGATGTCGCTGAAGAATCCGGTGAATCCGGTTCGTCCTCTGGGGGCTCCATCGCAGCGAGCAACAACTCATAACCTGGCTTACGATACGCAATCCAGTAGTAGGGATCCGTTGCTTCTGGGTTGCGAATTGAAACCGGCTTGCCCAGATTCAGATCCGTTTCAATTTTTCCAATCGTCTTGTCCCCAAGAAGGATCGATTGAAGATAGTGAGCAGTTGCTTCCACATCCGCTGGCTTGCTTTCATCGATCCGGCTGGAATGCAACTGTCTGCAATCAATACACAAAATCAATAGGCATGTGGCAAATACTGTACGTACATATTTTATGGAGTATCTGCCTGATATGAATTGCTGCATGTTTCGCCTCACAACGATAAGCTGGGTAGCATGACAATCCTGGCGATCGACTTCTCGCGAGGGGGAAGGCTGCGGGAAATGCGACAGTGTATCATGATAGCTGCGCACATGTCATCTCATCTTGGCGTTATACCATCCCGAGTGGATCATGGAGCGACTGCTTTGGGATTGTGCTCAATCCTCAAGCAGTGCGACCTCGAATTTGTGTTTGCACTGCTTACGTTGAGCACAACGGCAAGCAGAGGCACGATCCTCCGATCACAAACCGGAAGACGCAAGGTTAAGGACCGGCGCATCAATAACTGTCCGAACTACTGAGGCGCGACGCGATAGTTCCATTTGGGGAAAAGGTCATCAAATACAAATGATGCGCCGGTCCTAACCTCAGCACCGCAGATCTGGGTCCGTCCTAGGCCGAAATCCGGAGACTGCTTCACGTAGGCTTGGAAGTTGGCGTCTTTCAGACGTAGAGTGTGATGGACCACAACACGTGTGATGCCGCCCTTGTAACGAATTACGACGACAAGCAATTTCATCGGGCCGACCATCTGAGCTGTTGCTCGGTTGTTTCAGACGGGATTCCGCGCTCATTCGATCAGACCGATCAATGATTTCAGCGCACTGGGCGCCGCCGAAACGTCGTTCCGCAAGCTCCGGGTTAAACCGTGCGTTGGGGCTACTTCGTTTTCTTTCGAGCATACGTAAAGATCACAATCGTGCCATCCGAGCGGAACTTGTCGGGGCGCGTCTCTTCCATTTCTGCATTGAAACAGATCTTTAACGTGTCGCCATCGAGCTCATAGATGGCTCGGCTGGTGAAATCTTTCAAGACGCCCGTTCCGGCGACAATCTTGCGGTCCAGCGTTTTGGGCGATTTGGTCGGATCAACTGTGATGACGACATCATAATCCTTCCCCTCGTAGTTCCACTTGGTCTTGCCATCCTTGATGACCAATGGCTGATCAATCCCATTGATTTGCTTAGCCGCTGCCTTCTCGCCTCCCGATTCAACCCAAGTGGGAACCCAGACCCCTTCGAGCTTATTCAATTCCGACGACGTGCGATCGTTGGGCTCGTCACGAGGTTTACTGCTGGCAGAGGCCGGCAGGGCTGGTCCGTTTTCGTCGATGAACGCTGTGAAGGAACCCGCGACAAAACTCTTTTCGGCGTCGTCTAAACAGAGATAGATGCGACCTGGCAGTCGGTCCTGTTGTCGCTCGGCGACTGTCAGACGAAGGGTCACTTTTGGGGCGACAACGACGTGGTCTTTTCCATCAGGTCCAGTGGATTGTGCCTGCACGGCGGCGACCGGATAGAACCAACCTTTCCCGCCTCGGTCCATGATCTTTTGCGATTGCTTAAACAGCCCTGCGAGGGGAACTTCAAAGGTTTGGTTCGCCAGGACTGCTCCTGGTTTGACGACGAGAAACAGCGTATAGACGTCTGAGGCCGGCTGTTTATTGCCGGCTTGCAGCCGGAGGACTGCTCCATCGACGCGATCCTGTTTCTCCAGAGGATCTCCTACGTTCCCGCTGGCTTCCCACCAAGCGGACAGACTAGCCCGGTCAACGTGGAAGTCCTGACCGTGCAACCGTCCTGCAGCCGGCTGATCGGGAAATTCGGACCGGCTGGCATCGGCGACCCACACCGGCACCTGGCCTTTGTTCTTGGTGATCTCACTGTCATCGCGTCGCAGCACTAGCAGCCAGCACACATCATGCGGACCCATCTTCCAACTTTTGGGCCGGATGAGTCCGTCGTTTCCAAAGCCGATTCTGAATGTATCTCCCTGGATCTCATACAACGCCAGCAACGTGGCATTCTCCCGTGGAACCATCAGGTCGAGCGAATGCTGATGAGGATCCAGCTTGAGGGTCCCCTCTCGCTTCTCGTTCTGCGGGTTTCCATACACATACGTGAGCTTGTTGCCTTTAATGATTACTCGCCGGCGAGCCATCTCGACCGAACCGGCCTGTTCGTCGCCCACTTGCGATTGCACGACGCGCCAGACGCCTTGCACACGCTTCAGTTCGGGCTGTTCCTGTTCGTCAGCGCGTGCGTCCGAATCCTGATCCCTTCGTATCTGATCAGGAGGAAATGCAACCGCACGGGTCGGCAGGCAACAGAGGATGCTCAGCAGAGCCAACAGCATTCGCAGTGCTGAGCGAAGTCTCGGACACCAAATCGGGCTTGAAATTGTCATGGAATGCCCCCTATCCGATGTGATCAATGTGGTTCGAGGTGGAATGGCCCCGCGCACGTCGCAGGGAATGATGCGCAAATCAGGCATTGCCGTCCGCAGAAGTTTAATGGCAGCATCGAAGAGACTCGAGTGCCGCCGAAATTCAACTCCTGCAACGCGCCCCAGCGCTTTCAAATCTTGTCTCTTGAGGCGTTCTCAATGGATGCAAATGAGCCAATGACGAGTCGATCTGGCAGCTCATCGCTCAATGGCTCCGGATGGCGGCTAGGGTAACCCGAACTCCATAGGCACGTCCCGCGTGGACCGCATCCCGCGTTTCATTCGTCCGTAATTCCAGCTTGATTGGCGTCGACTCGGGATAGATGACTTCGATGTCGGCCGCGTCCGGTCCGACTCGGTCAACGGCGGTCCTCAGCATTCCGATTCCCTGCACATCGCTGCCCCCCCTGCGTTCCCCCGGCTGGCTCATTCGACTTTTCGCGATCGATGATTTGCTCCTTATCATCTAAAGCTTTCTTGAAGACTTCGTACGCATAATCGGTCTCGAATTGAGGAGTTTGAGCGCACCCCGCAATCGTCACAAGGCAACTGAGCAGAGCCAGGACAGCCAACGATCGGGAACCCTCCATCAAAATGTCCTGCGTTCAAAAAGACGGTAAGTCCGATAAGCTGTCAATTAATCTTGCAATTCACGTACCACCCTGGCCGCAAGCCGGGGACTTATCCAATCGATGCGAACGCCATGCCCAGCTCGGCGCGAGTTGGCAGAAAGTAAGCCCCCGGACGCAGCCCATCGGCAGTCAGAAACTCCCGAAAGTGCGCTGGCCATGCGGTCTCTGACAAATAAAGAAAAAAAGGTGATCTCAACAACGAAAAACAAGTTTGCATTGTTAATCCATGATTTACAATTGTGGATGTGGTCCCCCACCTGGCCACATCGTTGCAGAGGAATTCGATCTTCGACGGGGCTGCATTGGGAGACGCTATGTACGGCTTACAAGTGAGATCACCAACACGGGCATTTCTTATTTTGATCGCATTGATCGCAATTGGCGGGCTGAACCCGGCCCAGGCTCGCGACGAATGGTACCGCGGTTTGGATCTGGAAGGGGCGGCCGGGAGTGCCGACTTGATTCTGGTCGTGCGCGTGTCCGAGGTCAGCGAGACAAAAGTTGTCTTTGGCGGCAAGGCCGAACGGGTTTCTCAGCAATTCAAGTTCGAGCCATTGCAGGTCCTGAAGGGTATCTTCACACGCGACGTGCTCTCCCTCACAACCGACGACATCGGGAATTATGGAGAGGGTGCGACCCAACTGGAGCGCGGCCAGGTACGTCTGCTATTTCTGGGGCGCTCTGGAATCGGTTATGCGAACGCCAATCAGACGGGGAACCTCGACCGCTCCGTACCGCCCTTGAGGGACGGAAATGACCCACTCCGGGACGCTTTACAGATCCTGATTGCCGTGACCCAGCAGCACGACCGTGATAAGAAGGTGAATCTGGTGGTGGACGGCCTCAAAAACGCCAAGGGTTTGCCGGCAATTCCATTGCTGTTCGCGCTGCGCCGTCGCGCCCTGTTAGCCGCCCAGTCGGCCGAAGCCGCCGCCGCGGTGACGGCCCACCTCGACACAACGGATACTCCTGTGCGCGAGGCAGCCGCTCAAACGTTGCAAGCCATCCTCGAACAGAATTACCTCGACCGCCCACTAGTCAATGAACGTGTTCTGGAAACTCTTACAGATGCTCTTCGCCAACGCCAAGGGGACCTGCAAGCCCGCCTGGCAGTGCTGCGGGCCCTGGGGCAGGTCGGCGCCCCAGTGTTGAACAGGAAGGCGGTGGCGGAGCAATTCCAGCTGGATTTGCCCAAACAGACACTCATGGAACGGAAGGTCCTTCTCATGGTGATCGGGCAGCATCAGTGGGCCGACCGGCGTGCGGCCGTGGCGAGCTTCTTCGAGCAGATGCCAGTCGATGCGCCCACCGACTTGCAGGAAGTAGCCGGCCACGCTCTGACCCGCCTCGACCCAAACGGCGCGGCAGGGCAGATTGTCGACCGGCTCAAGGCAAAATACGCAGCGGGACTCAATGTGCAAACGGAACTGCTCCTCCTGAGCGAACTGCCGCCAGGCCTGGCGGTGCCCGCACTGCTCGATGCAGCCAAGGTCTCGTTAAATCTTGAGGAAAAGCTCGCCTTCGCCGTGTCCGCTTACCGGCTTGCGGACCCGGGCTTGGTTGCGACCCTGGCCGATCTGCTGGATGTGCGCCGGCCACACTTACGCTGGCAAGCAACCGAAGCGCTGCTGAAGATCAACACGGACGAGGCAGCCAGAGCCCTCCAGCCTCATCTGCGCGAGGAGGCGAGTTTGCACCGCAAATTACAGCTCGTCGAGTTCCTTGGCCGACACGGCATCGGCGACGGTTTTCCCTACGCGATGGAGCATCTCTCCGAGCCGGAACTGCTGGAGCAAGCCGTTGCTGCCCTTGTGGCCATCCGCGACCCCAAGACTGTCCCTGCCCTCCGCCAAATCCTGAAGACGAGCCAAGACCTGAAGTGGAATGCAGCGGCGATCCGCGGGCTCGGCGCCGTGGGTGCCAAGGAAGTGATTGTGCAGCTCCTGAAAATTGTCCAGGACCTCCGCCAGCCGCTGGCACCGGCCGCACTTATCGCCCTAGGCGACCTTCGCGAAGTCAAGGCACTGGCCACGGTCCAGGAAGGCTTATTGTCGCGGAACGACCGTGTTGTCATCGCCAGCGCCCGTGCCGCCGGCAAACTGGTTCCGGCAGCCGAGGGTCAGGCCGAAGAGATCCGTACCCAACTGGTGACCCTGCTCGCCAACGCAGATGCGACCGAAGAGGTTCGTGCTGCCGTCCTCGACGCTTTGTTGGCCATTAAGGACCCTCGCCTTAACCGCGCATTGAATGCCGCGGTCCGCGATGCCGGACTGGAAGGTTCCGCATTGCTGGAGCGAATCGAGAAGGTGATGCGCGAGCAGAAAATCGAGCTTAAAAAGTCGTAGTCCGAGCTTGACCGTGGCCGCATCAAAGACACCGTGTACGGGTTTGATCCGAGAATTTGACGCTTCTAGCGGAATGCCCAAAATTAAGCCGCTCTAATCCGACGCACACGCGTCTCCGCTAGGATCCCACGAAAAAACCGGGTTTCAAGAGGTAGGTCTTCACTACACCAATTCCGGGGCTGCTCGCCTTACCAAATTTGGACTTACGTCAAAAAACCGGCGCGGGTTTTTTAACTGCGTAACTTGGGCTAGCTTGGCGAAGACGATCCAGTGAATCCAATCTCCACGCGAAATGGGCGTGCATCCGACCTACAGCGACGGATGGATTGCGGAAAGCATCATTTTCATTGAGCTTCCGTCACTCTCGCGACACATCCAAGCCGTCCAGTCATCCCCTGCCAAGCCGCTGCATGGATCGTGCTGGCCGAGTCGATCCAAAGCCTTATCGTTTTTAGTCATCGGCTCCATTCACGAGAGTAGAACCCGATCTATATCGCGTTCTGCGATTTCTTCCGGCCACACACGACACGCAAGACGACTCCGGCCGTAGCGGCCCGGCTGACGGATCATCGGTGAATGCCGGATGAGTTGCTCGCGGCGACTGCGGCGTGATACAAGAAAGACTTACAAGATTCGGCACATCAGCCATTTGGCGGCATTGCGACCGCCAGTGTTGATCCTGGAGCGTTCGATGTGACTCCTTTCTGACGGACAACGTAGCACTGCCGCAATGTGACTGGGATTTATTCAGATGGATGCTATCTAGCATCACTCGGGGAATCTCGAGCAGCAGGTGGACGTGCAATCGCTGTTGAATGGCGGCTCAGTGCCGATTCAATGAAAGAATGGAGAGGTTGATGAAGCTCTGTTGCCCTTCTGAGGTCGCAGTAGAAACACACGAATTGATTTGCCGGGAATCGCGGCTGGCGGGCGTAGTACGGTTTATCTTCTGGTGCAGCATATTGGCAATTGCTGTCATTGTTGGGTGGCAGTTCGGTAATCCCTGGCTAATGTGGCCCGCCCGGATTTTGTTCATCGTCATGATCCCTTTAATGCTGAAGGACGTGGTAGCGCAGTTCCGCGGGACGAATTGGGTGCTGCGAATTAGTTCAAACGGCGTGTGGATCAACCTGACATCTTATCGAGACAAAGTATCGGATCGAGTCTCAGTCGTATGGCTTGACTATCGGGAGATCGCCAGTGCCGGGCGGCACACCGAGTCGTATACCACGCCATCGGAAATGACCGGCACCGGCTCTGCCAGCCAGGGTTCCATTAGCGGAGACACGAGCTGGCACGATGTGTTCCTCGAAATCCGATTAAATCATGAACAGACGAGTGAGTTGCAAGCCGTATTGAGTAACGTGCGATCCCAAGCGGCATCGGTCCAAGGTCCAACTGAGCAGTCGCTACTTCCGAGACAGCATTTTCCAGTATGGCTCGTGGAACCGGCCGTCCTTCGAATTACCTGGACCAGCGGCCATGGCATCGTCGTTGGGCCACGAATCGTAAAGGCACTCGCGCGGCTCGAGACTAACATCCCTTTGGCCGGGCCAACACAAAGGAAGCGTCCGAACTGGACCAAACTGGCCGTGCACGACAGGGATGAGTTGGCTCGCGAACTGGTCCACGTCCACGGCGCCCGCTGGGAGGCCGTCGCTCTATTGGTGCGGGGAGGTAACATCCCCTATGCGGAGGCAAATGCGCTGGTCCAAAGATTTGAGGAGGAAGGAATCAGGTAGAGCATTTTAACCTTATGTATTCGGGGTTTTTAACGTTGTAACCGTGCTCAAAATCATAATCGAGTTTTCACAGAGTCGATTACGAGCATGATTAGGATTTAGGACAAATCCGGCAGATCCAAGATTAAAGCGCTATATAAGCCGGCCTTTGTTGCCGTTGGAATTTCTGACCAGAATTACGGAAAACGGCACCAGACATTGTCCCACTACGAAAAAACAAAAGAAAAAACAAAAGACAGGCATATTGAATCTGTGGTCAACGACTGAGGCGAGAAGGAAGCGCGGAATGCACTTGCAGTAAATTGGTGCTGCGTGGATGGGCCAGAAGAGTGACTTATTGAGCAGACGTTGGTCGATCGGTGCGCACACCGGCTGGATGACTTTCGCCTGATTCGTGCTTAAGGAGATTGCCCTCGCGCAG
>JAQGHT010000167.1 GCA_028291565.1 Planctomycetaceae bacterium
CTCATCGACATGTCCGAAGCTCGTTTGAGCGATCAGGTGATTTTGAATGCCGTGCAGACGCGTGGCGGCCAGTTCGATCTCAGCCCTAGTGCCATTATCGAACTCAAGCGGCATGGGGTCAGTGATGGCGTCATCATGTCGATTCAACAGTCTAATCGAGGCCAAGCGAATGCGATGAGCTACTCATACCCCGCAACGACAGTGGTTGCTCCTCCGCCGAGTGTCTATATTGCCCCGGCTGCGCCCACGGTCGGAATTGTCGTGGCGCCACGTCCCTATTATGGATACGGCTATTATGGCGGCTACTATGGACGTCCCCACGGCCGATATGGCCACCGCTGGTAGGCGTTAATTGTCGTTAGCTGCACGTCGCACCTGACTTTTCGCCAGTTCGGCGCGACGTTTCAGAATGCCTTACCAAACCGCCTTCATTTGCTTTTGGCAAATTGCTCCTGAATGAACTTGATCATCTCGCTGCCGACGTCGACACCTTTCGTTTCCGTGGTGTTGACGTAGACATTTGCAATTCCAAGCTCATCCATCTTCTTCTTCAACTGTTTGCCAAAATTCGGGTGGTGTATTCCGTCTCCTGGACCAGCCTTCGCCGGCAGTGGCCCTTCGGATTCGTTGTAGACCATGTACAACCCGGGATCGTCCTTCGTCAAATGCGTAATGGCCGAGGATTCATCGTATCGACGTTGCATCTCGGGGTTGGGATTCAACGCTTCCGCATTGCTCTTTAATCCATAGACCTTGATGAGCGATGGGTGCTCCCAGGCCCGCCCGCCGATCAGTTCTTTAATCTGAATCGGATCGTAAGTTCCCTGCCCTCCCAGTGTGCCGATCGCTTGAATTCGCGTCGATTGCCGCAACACCGGGTCGGAATTCCGAGGATCTGCCAGATCGTCATGAAACCCGATCCACATTGAAATTCCGGCTCCCGCGGAACCCCCAATGCACGCGAAGTGCTTTGGATCAAGGTTCCATTCGCTGGCCTTGGTACGCAGGAACTGCACCGCGCGAGCACCATCGTGTTGCGGAGCGGGGAAGATCACTTCCTTACCATCAACAAAACGATAATTGATCGACGCGAAGCTGATTCCGGCAGTCAGTGCACCACGAACGAATTCTGGAATAACGCCTGTCTTGTCTCCAGCCACGAAACCACCTCCGTGGATAAAGATGATCAGTGGCGTCGGCGTTTTTGATTCTGCCTGATAAAAGTCCAGAACGTTACGTTGATACGGACCATAGGACACGTTCGACTTGGTGGGCGAGACGCTTTTTTTGGCAGCCTCAGCTTTCAACAACACAGCCCGATACGCTTTGGCTTCTTCCTGTGTCAGGACCCCATCCCCATTGGTGTCCGCCTTGGGAAACTGCTTCAACAGTTGTTTCAGCGCCTCATTCGTCATGGGAGGATCGGCGGCCAAAATTTGGCCGCCCTGCCCTCCCAGTAGTCCTATGACGGCGATCCAGCGACAGATTGTGAACATGGTGATATCCCTTTTTTCGAAGGCTCATTCTTGAAGTCAGTTGCAACGAGCTTTACGCCAAAAATTCGCGTCTCCCAAAGCCGTCACAGCCTGACTCAGGAGCCTCCGCGGAACGGTGTTTTATTGAATCAACGCGGCAAATCCTAAACAACACTTATGCCGATCGTCGAGTAAATTCCTCACTTCACAGAAAACTCCTTGTCAATGATCGATCGTCTCTGCGACAATACCAAATCTGGGAGCGAAACTCGAACGGTGGAGTTGAGAAGATTGTTCCAATCGCCGTTCAATTTCTTCGCGTCGATTGTTTAGCAAGCTGCCGGAATCGGTTTTCTGACGTCGGCTGCCTCTGTAGGAATGGCTCTACGCAACCGGGGCCAAGAAATTGCTGTCGCAAATGCAGGTATGAAAATGGGGATTGGCATGCCGTTGGGCTGGTTGAAACCATCAAATCAATTAAATGTTGTGTCGCGAAGGAAACATCGCAAATCACTGCGACATTCGCTGCATAAGTTCATCGCGATTGCGCCCTGCGTTGAAGGTCTCGAACAGCGCCTCGTGCTGACTCCTACGTCCGATGAACAACTGTTTGTTTATCTGCTGAATGAAATCCGGCATGATCCACAGGCCTACGACACACAGGCGAATCTCGGCGGGATTCTCGATTCGGTCGTGGCTCGGCAACCGCTGGCCGTTAACGACGACCTGTTCGCTTCCGCGCGATTTCACGCCGATGACATGGCGCAGCACAATTATTTTGCCCACCAGAGTGCATTTTCGGGAGAATGGCCGAACAAAATGGCTCGGGATCAGGGATATGACCTGCCGCAGGGCTTTCCATACGACTTTCAAGATAATGCCAACAACATTGAGTCGATCGCGGCCGGCACGGTCGAAACCAACCCGGCTGATGTCCTGAAATTGTTGATTGTCGATGCGAACGAATCGCCTCCCGGTCACAGAATTCACCTGCTGGGAATTGACGACTTCTATGCGCACGCGAAAGAAATCGGAGTCGGACATGCTTACAATTTGAATTCGGATTATCGAAATTACTGGTCGGCCCAGGCGACTTTTTCCAATTTGACTGACACGTTTCTGACCGGAGTGGTCTATCAGGACACCAACCATGACCAAGCCTTCAGTCTGAATGAAGGCCTGGCGGGTGTCACCGTCACCATTGCTGGCCAGGCTCTGCAGACTCAAACGAACGCGGCAGGAGGTTGGTCGATTAAAGTTCCCGGCCCCGGGACATATACGGTAACCGTGAGCGGCGGAGCGTTTAGTGGTACCGCGACCAATGTGGTTCAAGTCGGAACCGACAATCGTGAAATCGATTTTACCTCAGGGCAGTCTACTGGCATTGTCGATTTTGTGATTCCGCCTCCGGCAAGTAATGCTCCCCCGGTCAACACGCTCCCGGCTGGACCGTTCAGTACCCAAGAAGATCAATCCCAGGCACTTACGGGAATCTCGGTCTCTGATCCTGATGCTGGGACAAGTTCTGTTTCGGTAACCCTGAAGGTCATGGACGGAACCTTGGCCGTCGTCACAAATGTTTCTGGCGGCGTGACTGCGCAGCAGGTGAGTGGCAACAATAGTTCTCAGGTTGTGCTGACAGGGCCACTGGCGGCCATCAACGCAACCCTCGCAAATGCTCAAGGTTTGACATATCGGGGAACGTCGAATTTCAACGGTACTGATATATTGACAGTCTTGTCCAACGACCTGGGGCATACCGGGACAGGCGGCCCACAGGCCGATTCTGACAGCGTGGGCATTATCGTCGGCGCCGTGAATGATCCCCCGGTCAATACAATTCCGAGCGGGCCCTTGTCGGCCGTCAGCGGCGCGACACTGAATATCACCGGGCTAGGCTTGGCCGATGTGGATCTTGTGGGTCAGGACGCGCAAGTGACATTCAGCGTCTTGCATGGAACTGTCACGTTTCGAACTGACGTCGCCGGAGGTCTGACGGCCGCCGATCTCACGAATAACGACAGTTCATCGGTCACAATTACGGCCCCCCTGTCACGGATTCTCCCGACGTTCGGAGCGTCATCGGGAGTCGTATACGCCAGCGATAATAATTACATCGGTGCGGATACGTTGACGATGAATTCCTCGGATCAAGGTCAAACGGGGAGCGGCCCAGTCGGAATCGACCAGGACTCTGTGGCAATCCAGGTGCAGCCGATTGCGGTTCCACCGACGTTAACGCTTCCCGGTACTACATTGACGAGCCCCAAGGGCGCGGCGGTGCTTGTCGGATCTGGTGCGACAATTGCAGATCCAGATTCTCTCAATTTCAACCAAGGCCGGTTGACAATACAAATTACCAGCGGATCGCATTCGACAGATATTCTGACTCTCCATTCAGTGGGCACCAAAACGGGGCAAGTAAATCTCAGTGGTTCCAATGTTCGACTGGGAAAAACTGTGATCGGTCATCTGACGGGGGGGACCGGCAGTTCTCCGTTAGTGATCCAATTCAGCTCGAGCGTGACTCTCGGCACGGTTCAGTCGGTGTTGCAGAATGTGACCTTAAAAGCCAAGAGCGGCAAGCTGGCGAAGGGGACTCGATCCATTTCCTTCGTCGTCAGAGATCCGTCGCAACTCTCGAGTTCTCCCGAGTCACGGCAAGTCACAGTGTAGTTCACACCTCGCGACTCAAGCCGACATTCTGTAAAACATTAGCCGAATGGCGAAAACATACCCCACTGCGTTTGCCTCGGAGGCTGTCGGGCTGATGTACGACACTGCCAACCTCAACGGGGCCGTTGTGCAAAAACGCGATAACCACATGGATAATCCAGGTGGGGGTTTGACGGAGCAGACAGCACTCACGCCATTCCGCTAAGGATCGGCGAATGAATAAGTGTCGGAACAATTTCCGTGTCGTCGAGCTTTGCTATGGACTGGAAGTCCATGCGACGGCACTTATTGATTCGCCAGTCCTAAACTGAGGAAATTCCGAATCCGTCAACTGATGCTTCAGCTGACAGCCTGCCGGTATAACTGACGTTGATTGCGTTTTCTAAATGCATTAAACAGAAAAACAGACCTCGCGCGGATAAAAGTGTCCAAGTCCAAACGATTGACACGTCTTTGAGGCGATGACAGTCGCTCACGCGGGAAGAATTATACGTCGCACGGTTAAGATTGAGACGTTTGATCGCGGGGACAAGTGTTAATAAAGACGAATTCGTGGCCGCGAACAGTAAAACACTCCGGAATGGAGTTTGGGGTAATTTGTGTTGTCACATTTCGAGACCTGAAAATGGATTTTACCGTAGTCTCTCCAAGGCATTGGCTGAACATGCGACGCCAATTCCTATTCGTGTTGCTGATTCTCTTCATCGGGTCTAACGAATTGTGGGCTCAGGGTGGGCCGAAACCCCCTGCGACCAAGGCCGAAGTGAAGAAGAAGTCTGAACCAAAGGCCAAACCTCAAAAAATCGACGCCGACGATCCCAAACCGCTGGAGAAAGACAAGGGAGAAGAAGCGAAAGACAAAGACGCGAAAGATTCCGAAGTTAAAAACAAACAGGCGGAGAAGGCCGAGAAGATCGAAGCAGCCCGCTCAGCAGCTCCAATTCCATCTCACGGCCAAGGGGGTCGCGTCGGACCTTTTCCCAATGAACAAATCCTTGTCGGACGGGCAAAACGTGCGTATCGATTGACCGTTCCCAAGTCTTACAGGCCGGATAAAGCGGTGCCGTTGGTTTTCGCATTTCACGGACTGGGTGACAGCAAAGACCTGATTCCGATTTATACTGCGCTCGATCAAACGGCAGAAAAGCACGGCTTTATTCTCGTTTATCCCAATGCGGCGAATCGCATGTGGCCGATCGTCGAAGTGCTGGCTCAGCAGGACTTCGAATTCTTTGACAAGCTTTATGCGGATTTGACTGCGCGCTACAATATCGACCTGCGTCGCGTCTACCTGACGGGGATGTCTAACGGCGCCTTTTTCA
>JAQGHT010000170.1 GCA_028291565.1 Planctomycetaceae bacterium
GATAACCTGACTCGTAGCTGCAGTCGTAAGACTTTGGGCGAGTTTCGTGAAATTCGTGATCGCGCCCTTCGAAATGGGGCATTCCACGGACGCAAATTCGAAGGGAAACGCGGTGCGGTTTCTGCAGCGACTCTCGTCAGAGATTGGAGCTGACACCGGTCGCTCGCCTGGTTGTTCGATTTCGTCTCAGTGAAACCGCTTCAAGACCAATTTGTTCTGCATTGGTATGGTCGTTGCGAATCCGGTTGGGAAATTCTGTTCGGCGGCGCCTCGACCATTCGACACAACGATTCTGACAAGGAATTTTTCTGCGATGAAGGTGTTTCATTGTGACCATTGCGGGCAATTGGTGTTCTTCGAGAATACAACGTGCTTGAATTGCAGCCATTTGTTGGCGTATCTACCAGATGTCACGGATGTTTCGGCGATGGAACCGGTTGACAAGACGCTATGGAAATCGCTCACTAAGAACGGAAGCCGCAAATGGCGGCTGTGTACGAATTATAGCCAGGAAAATGTTTGTAACTGGGCTGTTCCCGAAAACGATCCCAATCCACTGTGTGTTTCCTGTCGCCTGACACGCATCATCCCCAATCTCAGTTTGCCGGAAAACAAGAATGCCTGGTGCCGGCTGGAGGCCGCGAAGCGACGCCTGATTTATACTCTATTGGATATGGGTTTGCCGATCCTGAATAAGGCGGACGACCCACAGAACGGTTTGGCGTTCGCGTTTCTGGCGGATCAGGGGATCGTCGGATGTCCCGTACTTTCTGGGCACGAGGACGGCGTCATCACGATCAATATCGCCGAAGCAGATGATTCTGAACGTGAGAAACGGCGAAACGCCCTGTCGGAGCCATACCGTACATTATTAGGGCATTTTCGGCATGAAATAGGCCACTATTATTGGGACCGTTTGATCCGTGATCGCGAAGCGTTGACCGCATTCCGCGAAGTATTTGGCGATGAGCAGGCGGATTATATGCAAGCCTTGACGAAACATTACCAGAATGGCCCTCCCGCGAACTGGCAGCTCAACTTCGTCAGCGCTTACGGCAGTTCGCATCCCTGGGAAGATTGGGCCGAGACCTGGGCGCACTATCTGCATATGTCCGATGCCTTGCAGACGGCAATGATCACGGGCTTGTCTTTACGGCCGCGCGAGATTGGGGAACCGTCAGTTTCCCGGGCAATGCTGAAAGCCGGTGAGACAGGCTCATTCGATCAGATGATTGATGCCTGGTTTCCTTTGACGTACATCATCAACAATTTGAATCGCGGTCTGGGACTGGCAGATGGTTATCCGTTTGTTCTGTCCAATGCCGTCATTGAAAAGCTGCGATTCGTGCACGACATTATCGGCAATGTCTCGCGACGTTCCGAAATGTGACCCTATCGGGGCAAGTCTCATTCGGCTGATCGATTCGATCTGATTATCATCCACAGATGACGCAGCTTTCGCAGACGGGAAAACAACGAGCTGCTGTTGATTGATCGTACATCCTGGCAACTCAATGCGTACACAGTTCGTAGTCCGTACATATGCATCATCTGTAAGTGATCACTATCATGCGCAAGACTGGAGTTGCATCCCGCGAGCAGTCTGCGACAATGCACTCGTAGTCGTCGTATCGGTGTTGTGGTCACCGTCGGAGCGGGCAACGTGACGAGGCTCGTTCAACGCTGAAAGTCGCGAAAGGCACTGGTTTCACCGGGCCGAGCAGAGAGTCATAGAGAGTTGTTGACGGGGAGAGTCGATTCTCAAATTACGAACTCGTCCCAGAACATCGAGAGCCACAGAGGGTGGCACGAATAAGCGTCAGCGAAGTCTGCCAACGTGTCTGAAGGTCGGGTACAGCCAAGCGAAGATCGACGCGGTACTTCTGTGTTTGGATTCAAATGCGATTCAGAATCCGCGGTGAATTTCGCCTGGCGATACTCGAAAGCAAGATCGAGCGTGTTGTTTTAGTGATTGGGCCGGACTGTTTGCACGAGCAATTAAGCGAGAGCATAGGTGAGCTCTTCAAGTCGCTGTCGGGCTCCACAAACATTCATTGCGTGCTTCAAGAATAGCTCCGCAATGTCCGCGTGCTGGACCGCCTCGGCGGCCGTCAGGTACGCGTCTTCCAGTCGCGATTCCGCCAGTTCGATCTTTTCAGAAAACGGTCCGAACTGATCCTGCTCATAAGACCAGACCGCACGCAGCCAGAGCACGCGTAAGTCGGCGGAATTGGGATCAACCAGGGCGGCGTCGGCTCGATCGATATTGATGGAATCGGGTGCGAATCGCGCCAGAACCTCTGCCAATTCACCGCATTGGACGCTGCGTTGCCGAATCATGATTTCGACGAAATTCCGCAGTCCAGAATCGGTGGTCAGCTTCAGCAACTCCTGATAACCCTGCAGGCTTGATTGATTCAGATTCAATAATTCACGCAGGGCGATATCAACTTCATAGTCGTCATTGTCGTCCGGATCAGGGTAAATCGGCAAACGCTCTTCGGGCACGATAATGGTCGGAATAAATGATCTGTACGAATCATCCTGTGTACGCCGGTTCTTGAAAGGGGATGTCAAGGTTGAGGCGAGGGTCAGCAAGAGCATTGGACGGCTTCCTGTGAAAATGTTCCTGAATCGGGGCGACGGTGAGATGTGATCGAACCCTTAACGTCAGGTGATCAACTTGATGTTACGCTCGGAACGCAAGACTCATGCCGCTTCGCGAAAGCTCGCCAAGTTTCCTTTGCAATGGATCGTAAATAGTGTTATAGCCATTGGTTACGTTGTTAGAGCGTTTTCGGGGCAGGCAGAGGTCAGAGGCATATTTGTGTTTTAAAATGATGAGGTTGGATCGGTCAGCGATCAGGATTATCGATCAATGGGGCATCCTTCGGACCGTTGGCAGCTCGCCTCGGCCAATTGACGTCACTGGCAGCGAAGTTTCCGCTACCAGGCAGGCGTCTGTAAGCTCCAAGCAATTCGACTTAATAAACTTGAATAGTCCTTTCCGATCGATTTCTTTTGGGGGGCTCCACGGCATCATTTCCTGGTCACCGTGTGTTAGTCAGAAGGCGGTTGTCAGGATTTTCGGGCGTTGCCATTGATGATTTGGCACTTTGGGGACGTACGATCGCTGACGATGTTTGCAGAAACTTCGAACCTGAAATCTGTGATCGATCGAAACTGTTGGCAGCAAGCAATCAGACATTCTTCAGCCCCATCCCCGCGGCGCGGTGATCGATTTCCGTAGCCAGTCGCGTTAGAGATTGGGGCAGTCAACTCCGTTTCTGGTCCGATGCTCGAGATTTAGCCACCTTTGGCTGCCGTAAACTCACCATCCGGAAATCCCCTGACCGTCTCGTTCCATCCTGTGAGATGCGCCTGCGAATGACTCAGGAGTCATGCCGAATTGGTGACAGCGCGTCATTTCTGCGCCCTTGACGATCAAAATGACCGGTCAGCGTTCATTCATCCAGGAATTCGCCTGTTAATGGTTGAGTATTTCTGATGGCACGGCTTTTGCGGAATTATAAAACCCAGGAAGCTAACCATCCTTTTCAAGGAGAACTCGAAAATGTCTGGAACAACCGACGAAATCAAGGGCCGCATCAAGGAAGCTGCTGGAGCCATCACCGACGATGACAAACTGCGTCGCGAAGGGAAGGTGGATCAGGCAACCGGCAAGATTAAGCAGGCGGCCGAGAAGGTCATCGATCGCGTCAAGGACACGATTGAGGGCAAGCCGCACTGTGCTGATGGCTCGACTTGCAATTAGCGCAGTTTGATTTGGTGCGAACGCATGAGCTTGCCGAACATATTCGGAGCATGCGAAAGCGCCTCGTTGTTTGGGCTCGGATGCTGAAAAGCGACGGGCCAACAGTTACGCAATCATGCCGCAGTCGGATTATCAAAGAGAACCGATTGTGGGCGTGGTGCAAAATCTGGGATACAAGTGGAGCTTGAAAAGAACAACTCCGAAGAAGATTCCCAGAGCCGCCAGCGGAGAGTCCAGTTTGATGGCGGTTGGTGCATTCAGAGAAGGAGTTTTCAAATGAAACGCTAACTGTTTCTAGCGG
>JAQGHT010000176.1 GCA_028291565.1 Planctomycetaceae bacterium
GAACGGGCGCGCCTGCTGGAGCGCACGACTCGAGATGGTTTCGTCGACGACTATCAGGGGATTCGAGTCAGTACCACTGGACGCCGGTTTCGGATTGACCAGGCGCTGGTCTGGAATCTCGTGGACGCGCAAGGCAACCGCGTTGGCCAAGCTGCAACGTTCTCAGACTGGCAGTTTCTAGAATCATGAATGATCAGGTACCTGGCAGTGTTTCTTGTCATAACATCCGATGAAATTGATCTGAATCGTGTCACCATTAGTACGATGCAGATTGGATCTCGTCTAGATCTTGATTAGCAGGGATACGCAGTCCCCACAACGATCAATCAATGAAATCGGGTCGGACTATCACATAGAACCAGACGAAAACCGAGGAACCAGTCGGCTTACACCCACCGCTCGCCGGGTTGTTTTTCAGCCTCCTAGGTCAGAATCTCATGAATCGGCTGGCCACCATGGGCGATGGCGATCGGGCGGTCGTTGTCGTATACCTTCATGTCTGGATCGATGCCCAGCAGGTGGTAAATTGTCGCGCAGATGTCGCTCGTACTGACCGGGCGGTCCTTGACATAGGCGGCGTGAGCGTCGGACGCGCCGTGGACTGTGCCACCACGAATTCCAGCACCAGCAAACAGGACACTATAACAGTAGGTCCAGTGATCGCGCCCTGCACTGGCGTTGACTTGCGGTGTGCGGCCCATGTCACTCATGACAACGACGAGTGTCTCGTCCAAAAGGCCGCTCTCTTGCAAATCTTCGATCAGCGCGCTGTAGGTGAGATCCAACGTCGGCAGCGCCCCGCGCAGCCAGCCGAAGTTGTCGGCGTGGGTGTCCCAGGAATTGTCGCCAGGGAAGTCCCAGGTCACGTTCACAAAACGAACCCCGGCTTCGACCAGCCGCCTGCCGATAAGCGCGCTGGATCCGAATAGCGTGCGGTCGTAACGATCGCGTCGCTTGGGGTCGACCTTGGTGAGATCGAAGGCATTCTTCAGTTTGGTCGACGTCAGCAGGCTTAATGCGCGTTGTTGCATCCGCGTGACGTCATCCAGAGCCCGGCCGTTTGCCAGCTGGCGCTGGTTGCGATTGAACTGTTGCAGCAGGCTTTCACGGGTCGCCAGAGCATCGAGCGTCATGCCGTCGGCCAGCCGCGTATTTCGAGAGAGGTATGGTTCGCCGTCCAGCACTTTCATTTTTCCGATGGTGCGGCTTTTGTTTTTGTCGAACTCGGAAAAGAGCGGGTCATAACGCTTTCCGAGAAAGCCGGCATAAGGTCCAGGGTAGCGTACGATGCCCCCTGCATTTCCGGCTCCTGCGTAGTCCGGCAAATAGATATAATCGGGCAGATCCTTGTTCGCTGGCCGCAGATATTCGCAGACTGATCCCATGCTCGGCGGGAACGTATCTTTGGTGCTGGTATTGTCCACTACTGGAATCTCGAGACCTGTATAGCTTGGTAGTGGATTGTGGCAGCCCGCTTTATGGTTGACCGAACGGACGATGGCCGCTTTGTCCATCATCCGGGCGGTCAATGGCAGCAGTTCGCTGATCTGGATGCCTGGGATATTTGTGTCGATCGGTTTGAATTCGCCGCGGATCTTTTCGGGCGCATTCGGCTTCATGTCATACATGTCCTGTGTGGGCGCGCCGCCGATGAGGTACAACAGGATGACGCTCTTAGCCTTCGCGGGCCGAAGGAGCTTGTTCTCTTCGAGCGCGAGCAGGCTCGGTAGATTGAACGCCCCACCCAACAGGGACAGCGCTCCGGCCCTCAGAGTTTCACGGCGGGTCAGGCCATCACACAAACGACGCCGGCTGCCTAACATTGTGATCATGGGAAAGTCTCAATCGCTAATTGATCGCGCTAACCTTGAGTGTTCCGTTGTTTTACTGCTCGTGTCTGGGAATTTGAGATTTCACGCGGAACACTACAAGATAAACCGCATTAATGTCGAAACAACAGCTCATTCGTATTCAGCAATGCCCAGTGGATATCTTCCCAGGCTTTGCGTTTGTCAACGGCCTTCGCGACGTGTTCCAGAGCCGGTAGAGTCTCGTCGGATAATGGTGGCCGCGACAAAGTCGCCAGGAAAAGTTCGGACAAGATTTCCGTATCGGGCAACTTCTTTGCCATTAACTGACCGATGCGATTGTTCGGAGCTCGAATTTTCGCTTGAATGAAATCACCATTCTTGAGTTCCAGAGCCCGCGCCAGATTCACGTCGCCTTCCCGTTCGCACTCGCAAGCCGCTTCACGAGCCGGTTGACCGAAGGCCTTCAAGAACGGGTGCCGATCCCACGAGGCATAGCGACCACCGGTGAAAATGACCTGGCCGTCAGGAAGTTGCACAGCCCGTGTTTCGGCCGGCATCCCCGTAAATTCCTCGGGCTCACCCGTCGCTTTGCAAATCGCATCGAGCAGCACTTCCGCCGACAAGCGTTTCTTTTTCACCAGTGCGTGTGAGAAATACTTCTCATCGGCATCATTACTGGCATTCGAATGCATGCTCAGCTGATAAGTGCGTGAATTGACAATTTTGCGAATGACGCGCTTCACATCAAACTTATTGTCAACGAAATCCCTGGCCAGCGTATCGAGCAGCGGATCATTGACTGACGGGTTCGAGTCGCGGAAATCATCCGGCGGATCGACGATCCCGCGGCCGAGAAGATGGAACCAGATCCGATTGACCGTGGCTCGGGCGAAGAACGGATTTTCTGGAGCCGTGACTAGTTTCGCCAGGATTTCCCGGCGATCCGTGCCAGGTGGGATGTCCGGTGCAGGCATGCCCACGACCTTGGGAACCATGGGTTTGCGTGTCAGCGGATGGATTGTCTCGCCAGTGCCCGTCGAGAAAATCACCAGGGCATTCTCCCGCAGTTGCCAGGGGTAGTTCTGCTGTGGGCCGCCCGGCTGCACTGCATCAGGCTTGGCTTGGACTTGGGAGAACCAGGCCGCCATGTGGTAGTAATCGTCTTGCGTCCAGCGTTCGAAAGGATGGTTGTGACACTGTGCGCATTGCATTCGGATGCCGAAGAACAGTTGCGAAGTCATCTCGGCGAGACCCTGGGGATCACGGACGGCCGGAGCACCATGGTGATACGTCCCGCGATAATAGTTGGCGGGAGGATTGTCGAACGTGCTACCGCCCGCGGTAAGGATGTCTCGCACGACTTCGTTCCACGGCGTGTTGCGTTCGATGTGACTGCGCAGCCATTGCCGGTAAGCGTGACTCCCCTTGATTTGAATCGTCAATCGATTGGAACGCAGCACATCCAGCCATTTGTAAGCCCAGAAATCGGCGAATTCGGAGCGGTCCAGCAGTTGATCGATCAATTTGGCTCGTTTGCCTGGATCAGAATCGGCTAAGAAAGCCCGTGTTTCATCGGGCGTGGGCAAGATTCCACCGAGGTCCAGAAAGACTCGACGAACGAATTCCTGGTCCGTGCACAGCTCTGAAGGCAGGATGTTCAGCATCTTGAGCTTAGTGAAGACATGCTGGTCCAGTTCGTTCTGCTCGGGTGGATTGGACCACACAAAGTCTGGCTTGGGCTCGAGATATGTCAGACGGGCACACTGGATGATGTCGAGATAGCGGCACAGAATGGCGGCTTCACCGGTTTGCAGCAATTCGACCAAGCCATTGGCATCAATTGCCGCGACTCCGCCGTCACTGCTGCTGAACGCGGTCAATCGGGTGACATCCCGCACGCTGCCATCAGCGAAATGGGCCAGGACGACCAGTTGCTGCCAGCGCGATGGTGCAATTTGGACTCGGGTGCCGGGTAAAACTTCCAGTCTTTGCAGGGCCGGTAAGCCAGCCGAATCATCACGCAGCCCTTCAGTCAGCCAGTTACGAATCGTCTGTGCTGGGATTTGATTGATCGATCTGAGTCGCGGCCCGCCTTCATGTGGGACTTCTCCGAGTCCTTTCTTAAGAATCAGACTTGTATCGGGATCGAATCGGTTCGTGCGCCGTCCCATGGACGCGTGGGTTAACTCGAGGAAGTCAGCAGCAGGATCGTAACCTCGCAAACTCAGTTTGAATCCGCCCCGGCCGCTGGGGATACCGTGACAAGACCCCGCGTTGCAACCGGCGACATTCAGCGCCGCGATAAAGTCACGTCGGAAGCTGACGGGCACCGGCTGGTCAAAGTTTTCGACAGTCACAGATACGCGAGCGACCTGGCCACCCGCTTGTGCTACCAGCGTCGTTTGGCCGGTCTTTAGAGGCTGCAGAAAGCCGCCAGGACTGATTGTTGCGAACTCCGGGTTATCGAACTTTAACACCGAAACACGCGTGAGGTCGCGTTCGCTGCCGTCCGCATAGCGGCCGGTGACTAGCAGCTGTTGCATGGCTCGTGGCCCGGACAGGCGAATCGTTTCCGGCTGTACCAGTAGAGAAATCGGCTGGCCGATGAAGGCGGCAATCTCGTCCGGTTTTTGTGGTTGTTTTTCCGCCGCGTTCAGTTTTCCCGGGGCCGTGGCAATGAAAAGAGAAGCGGCAATCCAGGTCCAGACGCCAGCGAACAGGAATGAGCTCGTCAGATGTTTCATGGCGCTATCCTCAATTTCGCACTTAGGAATCCGTTTGGGATGTTGTGCGTAAGAAGCCATCACCCATCAGAACTTCCCAGAGCAATCCACGAGCTTCCCTGGATTGTCAACCGACAATATCTCACTCCCATAAGTAATCGCTGATGATTGTCGTGTCAAGATGGGATTGGTTTTAGCTGGAAAAAACAGGGCGGGACCTGCCAATCTTTGGGATTATCACTCCCGATTGGCTATAATCGTCAGTGCTGAAACTGTTGCGGAATTTTATTCTTCCAGGTGAATTATGGCGTCGATTCCCTTTCATCTTACCGGCGAAGCGCTCTGGCGGCGCATGAATCGAGCTGTGGAAAGAATTCAAGAACGACTGGAAAAAACGACGCAGACCCTCGAGCAGGCTGGCATCCCGTATTCCATCATTGGTGGGAATGCAGTCCGTGCCTGGGTGGCGCAGGCCGACGAAGCGGCGGTGCGTACGACGCGTGACGTGGACATCCTGCTGCGCCGGTCCGATTGGCCCGCGGCTAAAGCGGCAATGGAGGCGGCAGGATTTGTATATCGCGATGAAGCAGGTATCGATATGTTTCTCGATGGTGCTGACTCGAAAACTCGCGACGCCGTACACGTGCTGTTCGCCGGTGAGAAAGTCCAACCGCACCATTTTACTGTGGCGCCGGATGTTTCTGAATCAGTGACCATTCAAAACCATCAGACGCTGACTCTTGAAGCACTCGTCCGAATGAAATTGAATTCGTTCCGTAACAAAGACCGAATGCATCTTCGCGATATGGTCGATGTCGAGCTGGTGAATGAATCCTGGTGTGATCGATTCCCGCCGGAACTTGGTGCACGGCTGCGGGAGTTGCTGGATGATCCCAATGGGTAAACATCGTTTTGCTGGCGGACGTAGCATTCTAACTGCTCGCTTTTGATGGGCGGAGTGGCGTTAATTCTCGGATACTTCGGAACCGGAATTAGGGGGGTTAATGCACCCAGCTCACCTGACGCGTCGTTGATCGTCGAGCAACTTTTTTGGTGGATGCATTGACATGACCTGCCGCCATTCGGAGATCGTCTTGAAAGGGCTTCAATCCAACAGTACAATCAACGCTTGTTGATATGTTGTGTGTCTGGACTCTTTATTTGACTACTCGGTCGATTTTTGACCGTGTCCCCCGCCTTGCTTGGCCTACCGGTGTTGTTCTCGAAACGAGTTGCTGATGTTTTCGTCCTGGATTTGCTCAATCTGGTCACGGTTTTGTTGCGCCGCGGTTGGACTGTGTGTGCTTGGCTTCACGTCCACCGCGACGGCGGATGACCCGTTTCGTGAGCGGATCGTGCCGTTCGTAAATGAATTCTGTTCCAAGTGCCACAACGCCGATTTGTCCGAAGCGGAGCTGAATCTGGCGCGCTATCAGTCGGCTGAAATGGCGGCTGAGGATTTCCGGCAGTGGGAACATGTCATCACTTTCCTGCAGCGCGAAGAGATGCCCCCGAAGTCAGCCAAGCAACAGCCGTCACCTCAGTTGCGAGCTGAGATTCTGAAGACTTTGCGGACGGTGTTGGATAGCGAAGCTCGGAAATTGGCCGGTGATCCCGGGAATGTATTGCCGCGGCGATTGAGCAATGCCGAGTATGACCACACAATTCGCGATCTGACTCGAGTCGACATTCGTCCGACACGGTCGTTCCCCGTCGATCCAGCAGCGGGTGAGGGATTCGATAATACGGGCGAAGCATTAGCGATGACGCCCAATCTGTTTGCCAAACTGTACGCCGCGGCTCAGCATGTTGCGGATCACGCAGTACTTACAACAAAGGGATTGGAATTCGCACCATACCCCGTTGTCACACTGGCTGACAAAACGACCTTCTATGAGCAGGCCATCCTGCAGTTCTATGAACAACATCAGATCGACTATGCGCAATATCTGACTGCCTGCTGGGAATATCGATACCGTCCGGTGGCCCTCAAAGCTGCGACGCTTGAAGAATGGGCACGGGAGCGCCATCTGAGTGCCAAATACTTGCATTCCCTGTTTGAGCTTCTGCAAGGTGACCCAGGGGCTGATCAGTTTTACATCGGCTGGGTGCGTGGTCGTTGGAACAAACTTCCGGCCCCCGTGGATGCAACCACTCCGAATATTACCGGTGAGGTCCGCGGTCTAATTCAACGGCTTGCGAGTGACATTCAGGGGCTGAGCAAGCAGTTATGCCCCCTGGAAGCGGAAGCGATTGTCGCCAATGCGGGGAATGCTCCGATTCAGCATCTGGATCGACGTGGGAAGACAGCCGCCGAACGAGACACCTTCGATCCGAAATCAATCCAACCCAACCGGCGATTGTCTCGGGAATTTAGAAACCTCGATCGTCAGGCCGTGATCCGAATTGTTATCACTGGGGCCGAATTTGGTCATCAGGTGCAGCCTGACGCTGCTCAGGCTGGGGCAGGGTTTGTGATCGTGAAGTCGATGAACTTCTCGACTGCGCACCAGAGCAATTACCAACCTCAGGATGAGAAACGTAATACTTCTCTCAAAAAGCTCCTGACCGAATTCGCACCGGAACAATTGAGCCGCTTGAAGTTTGGCTCGCATCCCTCAGGAGCAGCGGTGGATGCTGAGACCTGCGTGTTGGCGATGCCCGGATCGCTCGAGATCGAAGTCCCCACGAAAGCATTTGGCAAGGAGCGCGAGATTCGCTTTTTTGTCGATGTTGAACTCGATCGAACTGCGACAAAACTGAACCTGCTGGCGGTTTCTCTCTCTGAGGGCGACGGTAAGTCTGACCAACAGCCGCATGAATTTCGCCCGAACGAATTGGACTCACGATTGATTGGTCCCGATCAATCAGCGAAACCCGACGTTGTGCTGTCTGGAAAAACATTCTGCGGTCTGTTTCCGAATCGATTCTACTTTGCCGACGAAACACGTGGCCTTTCGGCAGGCTTCCATCTGATCGAAGGCGTGTTTCGAGACGACCAGCCGCTCTGTAAACTCGTTCTCAACGACGAGGAAAATCGCGAACTCAATCGCCTTTGGACGGAACTGGAGTTCGTAACGGAAATCACCGAAAAGATGCTCCGCGGCTTTGTCTTCTTCGAGCGATCTGAGCGGAATTTTATCAAGCACGAGGATTTTGACTCGTTCAAGGAAGATGATCCGAAGCTCGTCGAACCCGAAACATTGGTGCGATTCGAGCGCCTGTATCTGAATCATGCGAATTTCAAGGCGCCCATTGAAGAACTGACGACGAATCCGATCCACATCTTCTTCGAACGGCTGCGGAATGGACTGAAACTCCGACATGATCAATTGCGTCAGGCCGAGCCGATCTATCTGAAGAATATTGAAGCGTTCGCACAGGCAGCATATCGCCGGCCCCTTTCGGCGAAGGAATTGGACGACTTGCGGACTTTCTTTCGCGAAACCGCAGACCAGGCCGTTCAAAAGGGGACAGATCAGAGTCAGAAAGATCAGGGCGTCGAACAGGCGGTGCGTGCATCGCTGGTCCGCATTCTGGTCTCGCCGTATTTCGGTTGCCGCATTGATCCCTCGCCGGTTGGGAAGACAGTACAACCGCTGGATGATCTCACTTTGGCATCGCGTTTGAGCTATTTCTTGTGGTCATCAATGCCGGACGCCGAATTGCGTGGTCTTGCCGAAGCAGGAAAACTGCATGACGAGCAAGTCTTGTTATCTCAGACGCGGAGGATGTTGAAGGACGCGAAAGTGACCGATTTCTCACGCGAGTTTTTCGGCCAATGGCTGGGCTATCGTGACTTTCCCCATCGAGAATCAGTCGATCGGAACGTATTTAAGGACTTCGACGAGCCCCTCAAGCAGGCCATGTTCGAGGAACCAACGCGGTTGGCAACGTATCTAATCCAGAATGACCTTCCTGCGACGAAGCTGCTGGATTCCGACATGACGTTTGTCGATCAAAGACTCGCCAGTCATTATGGTTTGCCGTTTACCGGACCGAAGGACGAGTGGAAGTTAGTGGACGGTCTGCAGAGTCATGGCCGGGGCGGCATCCTGGGGATGGCGGTATTCCTGACGAAAAACTCACAGCCCCAGCGGACCAGTCCCGTAAAACGTGGGTTCTGGGTTGTGCACAAGGTCCTCGGTGAACATATTCCCGCCCCACCGGCTGACGTTGTTGCTCTGCCGGCGAAAGAGACCGACACAAACGGAAAGACAATCCGTGAGCTTCTCGCTTTGCACGTAGATGCCCCCAAATGTGCCCGCTGCCATGTACGGTTTGACGCGGTCGGGCTGTCAATGGAAGGCTTCGATCCGATCGGGCGTGTGCGTACCAAAGATCTTGCTGGCCGACAGGTCGACAATGCCGTTCGTCTGTCCGACGGGACCGAGGTACACGGAGTCCCCGAATTTGCCAGGCAACTCGTGAAAGAACGTCACGGCGACTTCGTCCAGACTCTGTGTCGCAAGTTGCTGGGTTATGCACTGGGACGTTCCCTGCAGTTGTCTGACGAAGTTCTGCTGCACGAAATGCGGCTCGCACTTGATCAGAATGGCGACCGTTTTATTCCCTTGTTCGAAACGATTGTTCGCAGTCCACAATTTCGGAATCAGCGTTGCCGCGACTTTGCCACGGCAGATTTCCGGATCCAAAACCAAGCCAATAGTCGATAACCAATCAGATCTCACGCCGTCGGGTGGGCATTCCTGCCCGTCGCGGTCAGGTACCAGGAGAGAGCCCATGAATCAGAAAATCTCACGGCGTGCAGTCCTCCAGGGTATTGGCGTCTCGGTGGCCCTTCCGTGGTTGGAGTCAGTTCGAGTCTGGGGCAACGATGATGTGAAAGCCGCGACCGCTCCGAAGCGGTTCGCCTGCCTGTTCCAGGGGGATGGGATCTCTCCGCCTGATTGGTGGGCCAAAGGGCAGGGCGACGCGATGGAACTTGGACCGAGTCTGGAGTCACTCGCTCCATTTAAGTCCAAGCTCAATGTGATCAATGGTCTGTTCAACCGCAACGCCGGCGGCGGACATGCGAAGTGTACGGGCAACATCCTTTCTGGAGTCGCCCTGCAACGTGGCCGTATCATTCGCGGGGCGGCCAGTATGGACCAGTTGCTGGCCAAACGCTATGAACAGGAATCGGCCATGCCCAGCCTGGTGCTGGGGTGCGAACATCCGGTGAGCGGATATCACGAGAGTCAATATTCGATGGTGTACGCGTCCCATATCTCGTGGCAGAATTCCGAGTCTCCGGTACCGATTGAACTCTATCCGTCGCTGGCATTCGATAGTCTGTTTGGCAACAAAGCCGGCAAACTTCAGGGCAGCATTCTCGACCACGTTCTTGAGCAGGCCAATGATCTGCGTCGCAAGGTGAGCGGTTCGGATCAGGTGAAGGTCGACGAATACTTGTCTTCGGTGCGCGAAACTGAGCAGCGCGTGCGGAAGCTGCAGGCCCAGTCGAAAGACGACACGCAGACGAAGGCGCGGACAGGTCAGCGTCCTGCCGATGGCTTGCCGTCCGATCTGCGAGACTACGCCCGCTCAATGTGTGACGTGATCGCGCTCGCCTTTCAGACCGATCGAACACGTGTCGCCACATTACTGTTGTCGCGAGATCTTTCAGGACAGGTCTACCCTTTCCTCGGCATTCGCGACGATCATCACAGTTACTCGCACTCGAATACTGGCCCCGACTACAAAAAGATCGTCAAGTTCCATGTCGAGCAATACGCCTATCTCGTTGGTCGACTGGCGGCCATGCAGGAAGGCGACGGAACTGTGCTGGACAATTCGTGTATTCAATTCATCTCCGAGCATTGGGACGCGCACAATTCGAATCAGGTCCCCGTGGTGCTCGCCGGTGGCCTGGGTGGCAAACTGCAAACCGGACGCACGCTGGATTATCTGGCAGCCGGCAACGATCGCCGCAAACTCTGCAGCCTGTATCTGGGACTTGTCAATCGCATGGGCATCGAACTTCCCACCTTCGGCGATGCGACCGAACACCTTGCGGGCCTCTAACAATTCGAACGGAATCACTCAGAGGCTGACCAAGAACTTGGCGAGCGGTGGGTGTAAACCCACTGGTTCTTTGGTATTTAGTCAGCTTCTAATTCGGAGCGCAGCAGAAGTGAAATTATAGAATGACGGAATGCACCTACGGAGTTTTGATTGTCTGAACCGATTCTGGACAAATCATGACTGTTCGCCATTGCTCATCCTGGACTCGATTTAGAGGATTCAATTCCCTGATTCGAAGCAGTGCAATCATTGGAGTACTGGGATGCATCATCCAGATGCAACTGCCATCCGTGATCGCGGCCGATGAATCACCGGGCGATCAGAAAAACACCGCTCGGGACGAGGAAGACGAGACGGAAGAACGCGCTGGAAACCCTGTCAATCCGAGACTCGTGCATCTGAATTCATGGTCATCACGTTCGGTCTTTGGGGCCTCCGAGCAACAAGAAATCGAACGTCTCAAGGACATTTTGAAACGCGAACTGAAGTGGGCCAAGGTCGATCACGGACTGAGTGACGAAGAAGTGAAAAAGCTGTTGCTGGCGGGGCAAATTGAAATCAGACAATTTGTCGAGAAAGCCAACGCGCTGCTAACACTTTACGAAGATCATGCATCGAATGATTCAGTGATTCAAGTTGAACTGGACCGGCTAAGCCGTCGTAAGCGGAATGAGAGCTTTTTTGATCGCCAAACATTCTTCGGAAAAACGTTGACGAAGATCTTACAGAATCCGCAGCGAAAGCTGAATGTCGTCCGTGATGCCGCATACCAGAAACATATGCTGTACACGCTTGAGACTTACCTTGGAGCCGAGGCACCTGTGCGGGCAGAGCAGCGAGGTCCGCTGGCAGAATTGATTCAACGGAATTTGCGAGAATTACCAGTGCTCTTTTTCCACGATCCGTGGGAGATTGAAGTACGATTGATGGAGATCCCGGACTCGGAATACCAAAAAGTTCTGGACAATCAACAACTGTCCCAACTTCGCCAAAACCTCGAAGTCCTGCGAAGCAAATATGCAATTGGTCGTATTAAGTAAGTGCACTAAAAATGTGGCAGGATTGGAATACTTTTTTCTGGACCCCGTTCAAACTTGAAGCTTATTGAGTCCGAAGCTTCTGATTTCATTTGCGTATCTCACGGTCTCATCGAAGTGCGGATCGCCTGTCTTCGATGCTAACATGTTTCGATCGACCGCACTTCAGCCGGGTCGAGCTGAAAGTCAAAGACTTCCAGATCGTCTCGCATATGGTCTGCATTGGTTGTGCCCGTAAGGGGCAGCATGCCGATGTCGAGGGCGAAGCGGAAAACAATCTGATTGACGCTCCGTTGATGTCGTTTGGCGATTCGTGCCATGTCTGCCCGAGCCAATCTGTCGCGATTCGCAGTCAGCAGCGAGAACCCCTGGTAGACTATGTCATTCGCCGCGCAAAACTGACGGATTTCACGATCCCAACCCTGTGCCGCATAGCAGCGATTCTGGACGAATCGGGGCTTGATGCGTGACTGTTGATACAACGCCTGCAGTTGTTCCAGACTGACGTTGCTGATTCCCAGCAGCCGAGTTTGCCTGCTCTCGTGAATGGCTTCCATGGCTTGCCAAGCCTCCAAGTCGGCCGCGGCCAGGCCCGCTTTCAATATCGGGCCGTGCAGCACATAAGAATCAATCCGCTCGAGACCCAGGTGTTCCAGTGAGCTGGCAAATGATTGCTCAACCTGGGTCGAAATCGAGGCCTGTGGGTCATAGGGCAAGCGATGATCCTGGCTGCGTTGAAATGTGAATTTCGTTTGGACGAATAGGTCATCCCGCACCACAACTCCCAGTTTGATTGCCGCCTGGATTCCTCGACCCACGGCCACTTCATGATAATGACGCCGCTGATTCGCCGTATCGATGCCGCGAAATCCCTGCCGCAGGGCCATCTCGACCAAGCCTTGAGTCGCGTCTTCTTTCCAGGCGGTGCCGTACAGAAAGCGGGGGACCTGACTCCCTGCGAATGCCAATGTTTGGTCAGCGGCCGTCATGAGAATCCTTTCAAGCAAAATACCAGCACAGGGCCGCTGTGCAGCAGACCAGTACAATGGCCCAGGTTCGATCGTTCTTCCACAACGGCGGCGGAATCGGACTGTCATCAGAAGGGTTCTGCCGGTACGTCCACCACAGGTATTGCTCTCGCTCCGCGCTGCGTTCCCATTGAGTCCCGAGGCTGACGAGTACCAGGACCAGATAGCTGGCAACAGTGGCCAGGCCGGCTCGATGGAACGCCTGCAACTGATGATTAAACAGGCTTGACGCTCCCTGCTCAAGCAAGACCGAAGAAATGGGACCGGCAATGATACAGGCGACGGCTCCGGTGGGGGTCAGAAAGCGTTGGAAGATTCCCGCCAGAAAGGCGACCAGCACGCCGGGAACCAGGTAGGCATTGTAGTCGGCCATCTTGTTGAAGATCCCGCCTTTTGTCTCCCCGAACTGCAGGGATAGCCAAATGGCAATTCCCACCAGAATGACCATGGCGACACGACCCACCCAGATCAGACGCTGTTCCGAAGCCTTCGGATTCACGTATTTCTGATAAACGTCGAATGTAAATAACGTGGCCGTGGAATTCATCATGGAATCAATTGTCGACAGGATGCCTCCTACCAGGCCCGCCATCACAAGTCCCACCAGGCCATAGCCAGTCGGAACCAGGGCCCGGGTAAGGGCCGCAAAGGTGGTGTCGCTTTGAGTCTCGGCATCGATCGTCAGGATGTATCCGGCCGCCATACCTGGGACAATACACAAGAACGGGATCAACAGCTTGAAGAATCCCGCGACGATGATTCCCATCCGACCGTCCCAGCCGGTCTTCGCACCTAGGGCTCGCTGTACCATGAATTGATTGGTACCCCAGTAATAAAAGTGGAGCACCATCAGTCCGGTCAAAACTCCGGTCCAGGGAAGTTCTGGATGATCAGCCGCGAAAAAAACGTGAAATTTCGTCGGCTCCTTCGTTAGCAATCCAGAGATCCCTCCAACATTGGGATGCCAGATCGCCAGTACGGCGATGATAATCGACCCCACCAATAATAAAATGCTTTGGATCACGTCGGTGTAGATCACCGCCTTCAGGCCTCCGAACACGGTATAGGCTGCCGCCACCACTGACAGTCCCCACACGGCGAATTCGTAGCTGATGGCATAATCAGTTCCGGCAGTCAATGTTTCGACGGTCACCGCGCCCAGGATCAGTGTGCCACACATCTGAATCAGCAGAAACGCAATGTTGGACACGGAATACAACAGGCGACATCGGTCGTCATAGCGTCGCCCCAGAAATTCCGACAGTGTATAAACGCCCATCCGTCGATAAAGAGGCAGGAAGAAATAGCACAGCATCAGGAGACCGCAGATTGCTCCAAATTCATAGTTGGCCTGGGCAAAACCTTCCTTTAATCCCGCTCCCATCATTCCAACCATGTGATGTGAACTGACATTTGTGCCGAAAATCGATCCCGCAACTGCCCACCAGGCGACGCTCTTGCCAGCAAGAAAATAGTCGCTGGTTCCTTCCTCTTTGCGCCCCACGTACATCCCGAAAAGCGTTACCGCGACAATGCTGAACACCAGAATCACCAGGTCCAGTGTATGCAAAGGGAGACTGGTTGCTTGCGCGAAAAGCAGCATAGGAGGCCCCACGGGAATTGATGGTGATACAGAAGCGTCGACGAGTGAAAGGCGTTGTCGAACGGGTAGTATCGATGATGGCGGTGGAGTTTGGAAGTCATGGGAAAACGTTGAGCGGAACTCGATGCAGTCATCCCGTTTAATCGCCGAAATCGTGAGACCTCGGACTTCTTTGGGAAACTCCGAAGTCTCACGAATTCAGCCACGGCCAGGAATTCGGGGATTCAACGCGGTGCAAGAGAGTCCGCGACGGCAACCTTCTTCACGCTGGGTGGAGGCACGGGAACGTTTCCATTTCCTTGTTTGAATGTGTAGCTAAACGCTCCGAGTAATCCTCCTCGGGCTACCTGGTGGCAATTGCGGCAGTCAGTGATTGCGCGAATTGATCCCAGTACGTGCAGTTCGCGCGAATTGGGCATTTGCAGGACCAGGTCCTCTCCAGCCAATAATTTCTTGACCGCGTTCGTTTCAAATTTCGTGACTGGCCGGGTGGGGGCGTCTCGCAATTCGTCCATGGCTGGAAGATGTTCCGAGACGTAAACCGCTGGCGGGCGATGTTTGAGCAAACTGACCAGCTCTAAACGGGTCAGTCTCCAGCCATCTCTTTCGAAATAGTATCCCATCTTTTCTGGGGCGAGACGGAACGCATGTGATTGAAAGCCTCGCGCTTCGAGTTTGTCATTGTTGCCCCCCAACGAATTCAACGGCACGAAATTGGTGATGCTGTCATGGTGGAATCGTTGCAGGAATAGTCGCTCCGGAACTCGAGCTGGTCTCACTGCCGGAAGCACCTCTGGCTTGACCATATCTTTTTCTCCTTTAGGTACAGCATCTGGGACGATGTTCAGAGAGTTCGGAGCTGGAGGCTGGTGGTCTGGTTGGTCCAACAATTCGGGAGCAACATCAAGATCAACGCCCTCCCAAGACCCGTTCAAGTCCGCTTTTCGAAGCAGGTGCAGGAATGGCAGTCGGCTCCGTCCCAAACCGGGTTGCGCAATAAAATCTGCGACGAAGTCCTCATGGACGCGCATCAATGCCTGAAAGGCAAGTCGCCGATCATTTCTGCGAGATTCAACGTGGTAAGTGCTAATATCGAGGTATTTGCGATAAGCATCTTCCAATTCCCGCAGCAGCGCAACATCGTGCGGCGGCCGTCCGTCCGACTGGCTTGAGTTGTTTGCGGAGTTGCTTAAGTCAGGTAACGGCGCGTCGGAAGGCGAGTGCTCATAAGCCAACCTGGGCCGCAAATCCATTGCCGGGTACTCGCTCAGCAGTTCCTGGTGCTCGCGGTAAGCTGGCAAGTACTCAATCATGGAGATTCCATACGCTACGCATGCACAGCCGAGGCAGATGGCCGAAAACCAACTCCAATGCCGTTTTGTCCATCGAGCAATAGGAATCGCGAAAATCAGCAGTGCTAATAGCCACCCGCAAGCAGGCGGATAACTCACCTGATTTGCAACGGCGATCGCCAACCACCAGATGAGAATCCAAAGAACATAAAGGGGGATCACGAACCAGCGCGACCGTGCAAAGAACGGAATGAGAGCTGTCAGCATCATCAACACCGCAAGAAATACGGAACGCTGGAACATAATGACCTGACTTTCCCGTAAAGTGCTGCGGAAAAACTCAGTTGATTGTAAGCAATTCCATAAATTCGTTCACTGCTGTCGCCGCCAGAATATGCGAATCGCGACAAAGTGTCATGATCCACTGGCAGCGTTGTTCCGGGAATCGCGTGCGCAAGTTGGTGAGAAATTTTTGTTCCAGTACCGGGATCCCCTCTGCACGGCGGCGGCGGTGACCGATGGGATACTCCACTTCGATCTTTTCGGTACAGCTGCCATCTTTGAAGAAGACCTGCAGCGCATTGGCGATGGAACGCTTGTCGGACTCCAGATACTCCCGGCTATAACGCGGCTCTTCGTAGACTTCGATCTTTTCACGCAATTCATCAATGATGGCATGCGTGCGATGAAAACTGTCTTCGTAGTTCTCGGCGACCAGGTCGCCAAACGCGAGGGGTACTGCGACCATGTACTGCAGGCAATGGTCGCGGTCAGCGGGATTCGCCAATGGGCCGGATTTGGAGATGATGCGGATTGCGGACTCATGGGTGTGGATGACGATCTTGCTGATTTCTTGCAGCCGATGTTTCACCTGTGGATGCAGTCGCACCGCCGCTTCGCATGCAGTCTGCGAATGGAATTCTGCCGGGAATGAAATCTTGAAGAGCACGTGTTCCATAACGTAGCTGCCGTAACTGCGTGGCAGGCTGAAGCGGCGTTGCGCGTCGGGTTTCAACTGCTGATCTTTGTTGGTCTTGCTGAACAAGACATCGTAAAAGCCCCATTGAGGCGCCGTCAGCACGCCAGGAATGCCCATCTCGCCCGCCAGCGTGATCAGCGCCAGACGCACAGCGCGCGACGTCGCATCGCCGGCCGCCCACGATTTGCGTGATCCGGCATTCGGTGCGTGACGATAAGTCCGCAACGCCTGGCCATCGACGAAAGCCTGCGAGAGTGCATCGATGACTTGTTGCTCGCTACCGCCCAGCATGCGGGTGACAACAGCTGTGGATGCGACTTTCACGAGGATGACGTGATCCAGGCCGACGCGGTTGAAGCTGTTTTCTAATGCCAGGATGCCTTGGATCTCGTGGGCCTTGATCATGGCGGTCAGCACATCGCGAATCGTCAGCGGCGGCTTGCCTTCGGCGATTCGACAGCGACTGAGATAATCCGCGACAGCGAGGATGCCGCCGAGGTTGTCGGACGGGTGTCCCCATTCCGCAGCGAGCCACGTATCGTTGTAATCCAGCCAGCGGATCATCGCGCCAATGTCCCACGCCGCCTTAACTGGATCGAGTTCATGCGAGGTACCCGGAACGCGCGCCCCGTGACGCACCGTGGTGCCGGGCACCAGCGGGCCCAGATGTTTCGTGCATTCCGGAAAACGCAGCGCGAGTAAACCGCACCCTAACGTATCCATCAGGCAATAGCGCGCCGTGTCGTAGGCCTCATCCGAGTCGATCTGGTCATGGCAGACATACCCCGCGATCGCCACCAGGACTTCATCTGACGGTGGGCGGTTGTTGGTATCGACATTGGCACTCATCGTTGCATTCTCAGGTTAGCGTTCGTTGATCGGCACAAACGGCAGGTTCTCTGGTCCGGTATAATTCGCACTGGGGCGGATAATCTTATTGTCGAGGCGTTGCTCGACAATGTGCGCGCCCCATCCCGCAGTCCGTGCGATGACAAACAGAGGTGTAAACATCTGCACTGGCACGCCGAGCAAGTGGTAGGAGACCGCGCTGAACCAGTCGAGGTTCGGGAACATCTTCTTCTCGCGCCACATCACGCTTTCGATCCGCTCGGCAATCTGAAACATCCGCATGTCACCCGCTTCCTCAGAGAGTGCGCGAGCCACCCCTTTGATCACTTCATTGCGCGGATCGGAAACGGTATACACGGGATGTCCGAAGCCGATAATAATCTCCTTCGCCGCGATCCGCCGCACGATGTCTCGCTCCGCCTCGTCCGGAGTCGCATAGCGTTGCTGAATTTCGAATGCGACTTCATTCGCTCCGCCATGCTTCGGACCGCTCAAGGCGCCGATGCCGCCGGCAATGGCCGAATAAATATCAGCACCCGTTCCCGCAATGACACGGCAAGTGAATGTGGATGCGTTAAATTCATGCTCGGCATACAGGTTGAGCGACGTGTGCATTGCGCGGGCCCAGGATTCTCGCGGCTTGGTCCCATGCAGCAAACGCAGAAAATGAGCTCCGATGCAGTCATCGTCCGTCTGAACGTCAATGCGCCGTCCATCCCTCGAGAAATGATGCCAATACAATAGCATCGAAGTCAATGACGCAAGTAATATGTCGGTGACCTCGCCGGCGCTCCCGGCATCTCGTATCGCGCGTTCAGGTCGCACGCAGCCCAATGCGGAAACTCCGGTACGCAGCACGTCCATCGGATGGGCGGACGAGGGCAGCGATTCCAGCACGGTGCATACTATCGGCGACAGCGCACGTTGAGCCGTCAGCAATGACTTGTAAGCGGCGAGCTCCAGCGTGGTTGGCAGACGCCCATGCACGAGCAAATGCGAGATTTCCTCGAACTCGCAGCGCGTTGCCAAGTCGAGGATATCGTAGCCGCGATAATGCAGATCATTTCCGCTGCGTCCAACAGAGCACAAGGCGGTATTCCCAGCGATCACGCCAGAGAGTGCCACGGATTTTTTCGGCTTGAAGGGCAGGGATGGATTTGTGTCACTCATAATTTGAATCGAAATTGGAATGGGATGGACCTGGCTCAGTATTGCCACCCAGTCAACAATCTGCAAGCCGCACAAGCCAGAGGCTTATGCTACGACAATGCGGAACAGCGACTTTTGGCTGGACTGGTTTTGACGGTGGACGGCGTGGTTTGTCGCCCCAGCCTTATTTTGAGCGGACGATCCGCGATAAGGCGACACTCGCTGCTTCGCGGACTCTGCCATCGGTATCGTGTTGCGCCGCTTCCAGTGCATGAACGGCGGATTTCGCCTCGGCGCCGTAATACCCCAGTCCGATCGCGGCGCTCCATCGAATGTCGCTTTGCTGGTCTTTGAGCGACTTGATCAAAGCGGGCACAACTTGGGTGGCGTCTCCCTTGTGTTGTTGTAATAAACGGACTGCCTTGATGCGATCATCTTGATTTGTTGAACTCAAGTCTTCAATCAGGTCTTGGCTGGATTGGCCCTGGCTACAGCCAGAGAGAATCAAGGAACCGATGCCTAGTACCGCGTAAAGATGGATACGCACAGATGAACCTCTCAGTCTGGAATGGGAACAGTCCCAGGGCCTCAGGACGCTGACGCGGACACCGTGACCCAGACTAGTTCTGTTTTTTAATACATCTAGTAATCCCCAGGCAGTTCATTGCCGGCGATCGTGCCGAGTGCCTGGTACGTGTTTCCGTCAACGAAGCTACTGATGAATCGGACTGATCCGTCGCCAAACAGGAACTGCGCTCCGCCCGTGTGAAAGCTGTAGTAGACGTCCGGATCGTAAACGGGGAAATCGGCGTTCGGCAGATGTGTGGCATTGCAGTGGGCGAGGATCAGGGCTTCTCCGAAATCGGCGTTGTCATAGGCTGGCCCTGGGGGAAGAGAGTAGGGAGCAGGAGGCAGCGTCGCCATCCAGGCCGGACATCGGCCGCCTGCGACCGAACCGGTCCAGGTGCCGGGGGCGTGGTTACTGGATCGTTCGCCGACGGCAATTGTATTGCTGAGGCCATCGGTGACGTTGGCGACGCTGATTTTGCTGTTTCGATAAAATACGCCGATGCCAGCCTGGCCGAAATTTCCCGCCAGGCCGTCGGCACCAGGACCGGGTTGGGGATTCCCACCCGCACCATAAAAGCACTCCAACCAGCCATTGCAGCCGACATAATTGCTGAAAGCGACAGTGGTAATTGGTGTCGCAAACGAGCTGTCGTAGACGGGAAAGGCTTGCTGCAAACCGTCTGAGGGGCAATGGAAGACCGGCAGCGAAATCTGAGAGACTTGAGCATTCACGCCGACTCCCACACTCTGCGTAAAGTTGATCTGGCTGTAAACGTTGCCCTGGTCCAGGTAAGGCAACAAGAATGAAGCCCAACCCCATCCCGGCCCCTGATCGTTATCGGGCGTGCTATTGGGATCACCATTTCGGTCGATATAGCCGGGAGGGAAGACTCGGTGCGTTTCGTGATAGTTGTGCAGAGCCAGCCCGATCTGCTTCAAATTGTTTTTACATTGTGTGCGACGCGCTGCTTCACGGGCTTGCTGGACGGCTGGCAATAATAAGGCGATTAATACGGCGATGATGGCGATCACCACCAGTAACTCAATCAACGTAAAGCCGCGTCTGACGTGAATGAATGGTTTGGACAAGATCACTGCTCCTCATTTGGACTGTTCGAAAAAGAAGAAAGTTCGCAAGTCGCTGCTAAGGTTGACTCGGCAACTGACTGTGGTCAGGCATCGCTTGGCGCGTGCGAGCGATCATCCGTGTGTCTGCATCGGTCAGGTTATTCCGGGGCGGCCAGCGACAGTCGCGCGTGACAAATTTCACCGCATATGCCCTTATGGAATGGTGTCTGCCATCGCACCGCAAATGTGACTTCGAGTTTAGCTGTCTTGCGTTACAGTTGCAATGCTATTGCATACGTATTGCAGAAGGTTTGTGTTTGCGGGATTGTTTTAGGTTGCGTTTTTTTGTGGAGTCGAGCGGATAAACTTTGGGTTTGCCGCGAAATACAGCAAAACTCCCGTCGAATCTTAAGCAGCGACAGGCAAACGCAAGGCCAGGGCGCTCTAGAAATTGAGAATTCGGCTGTTTTCGGCACAGTTCAAAAACGGTTGCCGGAGCTTGAATGGCTCGGAAATGTGTTTGAGACGAATTCCTGGAGGTCAATTCGGCGTGCAAGCGATCGTCTAGTAAAAGACGCTTTTGCCCTGGGAAACTTGCTTCTCGGACAGGTTTCACGTTAGAAGAACACAATTCGTTTGAATGCCGGTGACTCACAATTGAGATCGGTGTTCAGTGACGCGTTTCAAGATGGCGAATTGCATGGTTCAGGAGAGGCCCGAGATGCGAATTTCAGCTCCAGCTCAAAGTATTTTGGGGTGTGTTTTACTCGTCGGCCTTGCCGGCTATGCACTCATCGCCGCCGACCCCGCGACACCCTCGAAAAAACCAGGCGCGGAGTCGAACGGAATGGCACTGCCCGAGTACGACAAAACGGGAAAACTGCTTCGGCCATCCGGGTTTGAGAAATGGGTGGTCGTTGGGACGTCGATCGGACTGGGGTATTCGGACGGCGAAAAGCCAGATCCGGACAATCCGGGAACTTTCCATAACGTCTACCTGCAGCCCGAGGCGTTCGATCATTACGTGCAAACGGGTGAGTTTCTGGAGCAGACGGTGTTCATAGTTACCAACAATCACTCGCAGCCAGCCAAAACAAAAGGACCGGTATCCCGATCGGGATTTGTGGCCGCCCCCACTTCGGGTCTGGAGATCGCCGTGAAGGATACGAAGAGATTTCCTGATGGGTGGGGTTATTACATGTTTCACGACAAACCAGGCAAGTCAAACCCGAAAGAACGCGTAGCAGAGCAGGCATTCGCGAAGAAAGATTGCTACGACTGTCATGCAGAGCACGGAGAAGTGGACCACGTTTTCACGCAGTTTTATTCCGTGCTGACCGACGCCCGCGAGAAACATCAGGCAAAAGTTGCTCCAGGGAAATCGGCTCCGTAAGTCGAATGCGTGTTAAAAGATAAGATTGGGCAATTGTCGATCACCTCAGCCGGGACTACGGACAATGGCTTCAATCCAGTGAAACTGAAAAACTTGTGCTGCGGGCTTCCATCTTTTCGGGATGAATCCGCCTTCTGATGATTTCATGGCTTTGGCCCACCCCAAATGAGGCTTGGCAGGCTTGACGAAAGTCATCAGAATAGAGCACGGTACTTGAGGTACCACAGAATCCTGCAAACACATTGCCTGCCCTCAGAAGGGGAAACATGTCCGAATCAGCTGTCCTGGAAAATCATGGCCCATCCGATGCTCATGCCACACCTGACGAGCCATTCGATAAGACCGATATCAAAGAATTCCGCTCAGACGATAAAGAGGCCGGCACTAACATCTGCAAAATGCTGGTGATCTTCTTCTTTTATTCACTGTGCGCGATGTCGTTCGTGACGTGGTGGGCTTATACCGCAATGTCCGAAAACCGCGCCGAACCGGCGGCCGCTGAAACTCACTCCGCCCATTAGAGCGGATTACCTATGGGTGTGCCGCAATATACGGACTCACACCCGTCGAATCTCAAGAATCGGCCGGGAAACGCCAGGTTGTCGCACGATAATATTGGCCAGTTATGAGTTCTGGACGGATTGGGATTGCTGTGCGACTGCTGCAGGACAGACATTCCTGCCAGTCGCGTTGAGCGTGGCGGCAAGGAATGTCCGTCCTGCAAAACATCTCAACTCTCCGCGTGGAGAGGATATCGATTCACAGATCGCTAAGGGTCAAGATGATGACGTATCCGCCTGATGACGCATTTTCGCACGTTTCCCGACGCGCTTTTCTCGGACAATATGCGGGCGGGATAGGATCGCTGGCATTGGCGAGTCTGTTGCCACAGATCGGGCAGGGGGGAGAATCCGCGAATCAATCGCCGGTTAACGCTAGAAAAAAAGCGAAATCGGTCATCTGCCTGTTCCAGCACGGCGGTCCCAGCCAGATGGATTTGTTCGATCCGAAGCCAGAACTCCAAAAATGGCACGGCAAACCTTATCCAGGTGGAAATCTCGAGATTCACTTCGATAAGCAGGCTGGCAATGTGCTCGGCAGCCCGTTCAAGTTTTCCAAACACGGCCAGTGCGGCATGGAATTGTGCGAGCTATTGCCGCACACTGGCTCGATCGCTGACGACATTTGCCTGGTCCGGTCCATGAGCACCGAATCTGTGGATCACGAATCGGCATTGCGGCTGATCCACTCGGGAAAGTTTCTGGCTGGGATGCCAGTCTGGGGTTCGTGGGTGGTGTATGCTCTGGGCACTGAAAACGCCAATTTGCCAGCGTATGTTGTATTGAGTGATCCTGGTGGATTACCCGTCGACGGCGAAAAGAACTGGACGTCGGGCTGGCTGCCCGCGGTCTTTCAAGGAACGATGTTCCGATCTGGGGCCTCACCGGTCATCAATCTGCGACGGCCGGAGAGTACGCCCGAACTCGCCCGGCAAAATCAACTGCGATTGCTGGAGACTCTCAATCGGCAGCATCTTAAAAAGCACCCCGAAAGCACGGAGTTGGCAGCCCGGATTGCCAATTTTGAGACCGCTGCTCGCATGCAGACCTCGGTTCCGGATGTGTTGGATCTTTCACAAGAGACCGAAGCCACTCGGAAGATGTACGGTCTAGACCGCCCGGAAACAGAGGAATACGGCAAGCGATGTCTTTTGGCACGCCGACTGGTAGAGCGCGGAGTGCGCTTCGTGCAGATCTTCATGAGTGGTCAACCCTGGGATACGCACAGCAAGAATGCCGAAAGCCTGAAGGGACTTTGTACTCGTACAGACAAGCCGAGTGCAGCTTTGGTGCAGGATTTGAAACAGCGTGGTCTGCTGGATGAAACCATTGTGATGTGGACAGGTGAGTTTGGCCGGCTGCCAGTTTCTCAAGGTTCAGACGGACGGGACCACAACCGGCGTGGTTTTTCACTCTGGCTGGCGGGTGGTGGATTTCAAGGCGGACAGATGCACGGTGCGACGGACGATTTTGGTTATTCTGCCGTGAAGGATGTCGTCAATGTCCATGACTTGCACGCCACGCTCTTGCATGCTCTTGGCCTGGATCATCGCAAAGTGACACATCCGCACGACGGCCGTGAGACAAGCCTGTCCGATGCGGAAGTGACCAAAGCGAAGATTGTGGCAACACTTCTCAAGTAGGACAGGTTTCCAACCTGTCCGTCAAAGTCGGCCAGGCAGCCAGCGCGGCTGACGAACAAACTGGTGAGCGGTGGGTGTAAACCCACTGGTTCCTGGTTTCATGTCTTGTTCTCAGCAGGAAAGCAAAACAAACTCAATTTTTGACCTGAGTCGAATTGTTTGGCGAGCTCATCCCGCCTGATGGGAGTCAAAAAGTGGACCGACAGGTCGAAAACCTGTCCTACGGGCGGCCTTGCATCCCGTCCACCCAGCGTTGCAATTCGTCAATCCATTCCTGTGAGAATAGAGACGGTTGAACACTTTGGTCTGCAGCGACTTCGCTGTCAGCCACGTCCGATGGTTGTGACTTCTTTTCATGGCGAGGTTTGACGCGTCTGGAGGGCGCACGTTCGATTCGATCTTGTTTGAATTCGCCAGAGTTTTGCTGAGTTTTCGACGGTGATTCGGGATTCGAATCAGGCGCACGAGGAGCAGTAGCGCCTCGCGATGCTTTCTGGGGCGGATCCGCCAAATCCGAAACGAGAACGTCGCCAAACAGACGCATCCAGTAATCGACTTCGAATCTCGTGGTCTCGCCAGTGGCTTTCGGTGACGTTGGTTCGGGATCCGGAAGTTCTGCAGCTTCCGAGTTGGGATGTCTGCGTTCCAAGTGTTCGAGGAAATCATCGCTGTCGATCGCCACTGCGCGCCGGCTTTTGGCGGCACGATGCAGGCGATGGTCACTTGAGACAACAGTGAGACGGCGCGGCGCGGCATGTTCCTCGATCAGTTGTTCCAGCATCTCATCCGCATCACCATGCGGTTGAGCATACATCACCCGCAACCCGTGAATATACCAGTTCTTGGGTAAGCCCGGTGGTGGTTCTTTGGCATCAAAAACCACCGCAGTTTGCGCGATTTCCGCGGGCGTCAGCAGCTGAAACAGCTTTTTCAGCAATCGATGCCTGGCTCGCTGAAGATCACCTGGCGCATACCGTGCCGGGCCATACCCCGCCGCATGCAGCAGGTTATAACCGTCAATCAGCAAGTCGGTAGCGGCCATGATCAGGCATCAATTCGCAACGAAATCAGGAAAATCTTGCTACGGTTCGAAGCCCCCCTGCCATCGTGCATGCCTCCGTGGATTCCGGCTTTCGCACTACGCATCCCTGCCGCAGCCGCGAAGGTGGTCTGTAATGTCAATTGGAAATCGGGGAACAGGCAGGACTTCT
>JAQGHT010000193.1 GCA_028291565.1 Planctomycetaceae bacterium
CAACGGGCCAGCCACAGTGAGATGAATCGTCACTTCAAACAGGTGGTACTGGAGTTTCTGATGTGACACGAAGGGCGATGCGTCGTGGTCGGGTGGAGGCTGGCGCGGCCGGATAATGCCCGTTGCAATGAACCCGGCAATCGTCGCGACCGTACGGCTCCAGCGTTTCGCGGAACGTTTTCGTTTCACGTACCACTGAGCAAACCCCGGTGATCTCGCAAAGATCTTTGACTGGAGAATCCCCGCGACTTGCTCCGCTCGTCGAATTGCCTTGTGACCAGCAGGCCGAATGTTGATGCGGATTTCCGGGGAAAGTAATTTTCCTGGTGCAACATCGAGCAGCGTCAATAGTGTCGCAAGTGGATCGGAAAGGACACGATTAAGTGTGTCCTCGAAGGATTTGGTGGCTTTTAGCGAGATGAGATCTGGAATGAGTCGAAGCGTCGTCGTCCAAGACACGTGATCCTTATGGACGGGGGCGTCTTTTTCATCGAGTCGTTTGAACTGGCAGTCCGGATGCGCGGCGGCGAGTTGTCCCTCAATGACTGCTCGGAGTTCCGGCGGGAACTCGCACTGGAGTCCGACGTACGAACCACATTTCCCTATGATCAGCGTGACAGGAAGTCGCTTCGGATTTGCGCCATGAATCGCGGCGAAGGCGGCTTCCACGTACTGCGGACCACGTGTATGCGTTGACGGGGCGGAAAGGGCGAGTCGCATGTAAACAAAGGATACCGCAGCCGAACATATGGGTGGAAGTCACATTCCTGAAACATGGAAATGCGGAGCGATATTGAGCAGGGAGCAGTGTGAGACCTCACAATTGGAAGTTGAAATGGCAATTGAACGATTGAGACTACTTGCAAGCCTCATTATATCGCGGTTATCCTCGGCAGAAATGGTATTTGTCGCGACGCTCGATGCGTCGCGCTGTGAGAAACTGCGGAAGTATCTTGGAGGAGAATCAGCTCTAAATGCTCATTTGTTTAAACCGAACGCCACCGGCGCACGACAGCGTAACCTCACGGCTCCTTAGAAATGGCTAATATCGATTCGATTTGAGTTGCTTCCGTCGAATGCCTGTTAATAGCAAAAAGGTCATCGGACTAGAGCGCCGTCGCCGGGTTCAAATTCAAGTCAAGCTTTTCTTACTCGCTAAGCATAAGTGCTCGATGCGAATTGTCATCTATCAATTCGGCCGCGGCCGCGAGAACACGGCGCCCCGAATACCATTGACGAAGCTCGTCTATTATTTCTGCGAAGACACGATCATCTTTCGTAATTCCGACGAGACCCTTTACTGGCCAATGTTCGGTTCGGAACCTCTCCGCAATTCCCTTCCTCAACCTCTCGCAACGGTCCCAGTCTTGCCACCAATTTGAAGAAGGAAGGAATCTCAGCAATCCGTACCACGCGTCATCTGGCAAACACGAAGCAGCAGCGGCATGATAAACAACGTCAAAGGCAATTGCAGCTAGATCAACAGATTCCGGCGTTGCAGCTCCAAAGGACGATTGGAGCACCTTAGCCGCCACTGAAATTGATACATTGTCGAAATTCGGCTCTTCAAAAAATCTCTTTAGGGCCGTCGAAAGAATTGGACTATTCGCTACAACATCTAAGTTGATCATCTTTAAGATAGAGCTCACCGTCTCTCGATAAGCAGAAGGGTGCGATTCAAGCCAGTTCAGCATCTCCTTTGATCGCGACGACAATCCAATTTGCAAACCGTTCGGGATTTCGCGTGCGGGAAATTCATTCATCCAGTTCAAGACTGATTCGACGGCAACTGGCCCGAAGACGTCGAAAAGCGACGGATGGATTGGGTCCGCCTTAGCTTTGAGTGCGGCTGTAATGATCTCGTCTCTCTGTCCTGCAAGTTCTTCGCGACAGGCTAACAACGCCTTTGCGGCAATCGACTGTTTTGATGGATCCCGCCAAAGAGATTCTTCCGATGCGAACCGTGGCTCACGCCGAATGATTCCAACCAATACTTCTGGAGACGAAGCGAGGGCGTTCTGGAGACGAACTGTCGGCATGGCTTCAGTAAGCCCGAGAATTGCTTGTTCTCCCAACGGATTGTGGCTTTCGGTCAGTAACCAGACCAACAGCCCCCACGCTTGCTCCTCGGATGCCCAAAACGCGGCAGCTCTTTGGCGCATTTGAAGAACATGCACGTTGAACGAGGCGTAAGTCTCTGTCAGGGCGAGCCCTTTAATCAAATCCATTTCAGGTAGCCCTGCCACGTTTTCAACCAAGAAAGCACGCTTGTAATCACGTCCTGCATCAGGCTCCGGAAACTCCTTCGCTGTATAGAGTATTAGTTCATTCACGACAGTTGAAGGTCGCCCCCGATTGAGAATCGAATAGGTTTGGACTATGGGGCGGAATAGGGTCGTGTCGCCAGGTAGTCGGTATCCGACATCTTCGAAGAAATCCATTAGTGAGTTGTCCACACCGATATATGCCGCGAGAGCAGTATACACCCACTCTTCGTGGACGCAGTTCGGACTTGGTATTTCAATCACTGTCAAAGGAACAGTCCCCCGGTCCACGCGTCGTACATCTCGAAGAAGTGCTCCCTGAAGGTGAAACACCTCACCGTCGAGACTGCGCTGGGATCGCACTCCGGTGCAAAACGTAAAGCTTTTTCGTAGACCAGGCCACTGAAGGCGCCAGACCGAAAGAAAGGGAATTTCAGCAGCACTGTATCTCTTTACGGGAAGCACAGTATATGGAGACGTTCCTCCATAAAGGGCATGAATTAATACCCCGCCCCACATGGTATCGGGTGCCGATTCGGATGCAGCGTCCGAAGGAAGAATGAGTGCTTTCGAATAGTCATTAAAACCAGCTTCAAGTGAGGGACGCTGAAATAGACTTAAAAGGATTTCTGGATGATTCAAATGCGAGAGCAAGTCCAGTCCGATAAGCAACGTATGAGTCCAGACACACCCGGGTCGCCCCATCTCTGGCGCTGGCCAGGTACGGGCCAATGCATAATAGTCGCCTGATTCGACAGGATATCCAGTGATGTATGGATCGAATTGGTCGTTTCCTCCAGGCCCCGACAAGTCACTGAGAATGAGGATTTGCCTCTCTGTGTCCTTGGACAAGCGAAAAGACGATGCTAGTTTCCGATGCCCGTCGGAGTAACCATGCAATGCCTGTTGTATTTCAAGTTTGGATTCCATAATTCACCCCAAACTTAATTTGACATCAGCCAGCGGATTGGAAGACTGATGTCATTTCCCTCTTCGTTCGATGCACATATGCGAATTCTCCGCGACGCCATATTATGATCGAGAAGGGTCTCCGTCTCAGAGTTTTGTCCGGTGACCTCGCCACCTTGGGCGCTCACCCCCATGTATGTAACCGTGAAACGATCAGTATTGGCGGTTAGGAATTGCCAAAGCAATGGCAATTGCTTCTTCAACCATTGTTCCGGCGATACCAGTTCCTTGACTAGGTCCCAAGCGGAGATAACTACCACAATCCGAAACTGCTTTACTGAGTTTTGTGTTAAGAACTGCAAAATCTCAACCATTTGAACCTGAGTTGGGGCAAAGCGTGGCTCCCAATCAGTTCCGGTTGTCTCAGCATCTGATCCTGGCGTCTCGACTTTTGGCTCCTCTTGATTTTCTTGCTGCCATTGGGAATACGTCGCGTTCGCCTCATCGATCCATGCAGTTTCGCGGATCTTTGCCGGATGCACAAAAAGGAGACACCCATCGACTGCATTGACCAAGTCCAAAAATGAGATAAGACATGTTCTAGTCTGCCAGAGCGACTCATACAGTTCACCGGACATGTCGGGAATTCTCAGTCGCACCAGATGTCCGGTCGAGGGGTCACGGAGCCGGATATCTACCTTAATCTCGCCCCCAGAAGTACGATCAAGTTCCTTACATTGTGACCACTGGTCTGCGATCAAATTAAGATATTCCTGGTCTCCCTCAAGTCGGTCGAGCCGAAGACTATCTGGAACTTCGTCCGATCGTACGACATGCCAAAGCGCCGCAAGGAATGTCGTCTTCCCTGTTCTGGGGAGCCCAACCATAAGACACTGGAAGTCATCGGGCTCAGTCATGGTATCTCCGGTTCAAAGCGACCTGCCATGTTGCGTCGAGTCGATCAAACTCAGAATGGTATAGATTATTGTCTACAGTCGGCGGAATCACGTACCGACTCTGTACAGTAATCCATGTTTGCAATAATTCATCCATTCCTAATCCCGCGCAAATAGGGCCATTCGTACGGAGTGCTGTCTTATGAACAGTCAAAGTAGCCAACCTATTGCAATGCCGCTCGATGAGCCATTCGAATTTGTCATTAATGAATGCGTCGCCTTGACCGGCGACCAAGTCCCACTTGGTAAGCACTATTTGTACATTTGAATTAATATCAAGCATCCCAGAGTCAAGGCATTGCCGGAGCAAGGAATCAGGCCCTGCGAACGCGCGCTGTCGCTCCGGCTTGTCAACCGCCTTCTTTCCATCCACCAAAATAGCTACATGGTTCGCTCTTTTGAGAATGGTAATTTTTCTGCATTCGTCAGCGGAATCTGCGGCAATGTGAAATGCTTCTCCGTAAATGTCACTAAACAATATGTCACTTCGCGTGCCGTTCGGTGCAGCTAATCGAAGATGCAAAAGATCATGACTTTCACCAAATCCCGTCCGTTCCGTGTCGGGGACTTCGCGCTCTGAACAGAGTCGAGCAAGGTGGCAGCGACGCTCGAAACCCGGCAAAGTCCGAGATCCTGCAAAAATGTGACCAGCAAAAGGCCCCTTGTGAAAGAGACCGTAAAGTTCGCCTACCAATGTTGTCTTTCCACTTCGCGCCATGCCCGCAACGACCACGACGCTAGTAGGAGAAGAACGAACAATCTCGCCACCTTCTGAGGCCGCGAGGAATTCGCCGTCGCTGAATCTAATTGCTTTCGACTTCTCGTCGGCCATTAGTACACCTTACGCCTTCACCAGCAGACATTCGCGGTGCATCTGAAAGGAAAGATCAGTCGGATCCAGTGCTGCATTTGGATCAATACCGTATGATTTCCGATAGCCACCTACCCACCCGTCGGTTTCGTCCGTAGTCAATGACGCCTGCAGCGCGCCGAGCACAGGACACAGGTCGGCAACCGCATTCAGTCCCGGTTTCTGCACTACTTCCTGTCGCCAAGCTCGATCCGTCGCGTTGACGCTAGCAAGTATTGTCACCATTTTCTCGGCGGCTTTGCTCTTAATTGGAGGAATGATTCCCTGAAGAATTGATCGCGCCGGGAGAATCCCTGGTGTCCCAACGAGGTCGGCTAACTCCTTGCCTGCGATCAGTGATGCGGCGGGGGGTTTCAAGTCCACGAAGGTCATTCGCACGTCCCTGCTCACAGCAGAAGTTAACCAGCTAAGAACGTCGGTCTCCTCTTTTCGGAGAATTGACTGTCTTTGAAGTTCAGTAAAAGCACCAGCTGCAGCTACTGTCGCTGTAGACAAGTTCATTATCAGCAAATCAAGTAATGATTTAGCCGCTTCCGAGCATTGAGCTGGCTGGTTTTCAGCCAACTTCGAAACGAATGTGTCGATCTGCGATTTAAGAGGGGCAACTTCAAATTCTGGGATGGCCACCACACTTGGCTTCCGCAAGTTACGAAGTCGTAGGTCGAGGTAAATTTGGGCGTTCCTGATGAATGGCCCAATCCAGTCTGGTTTGCTTGCCGCAATACCGACCATGCATACCAATCCGAGAGCGGCCTGATCCGCACATTCCGTTTCCTTCGCTAAGATCTCCGATAACAATGACCCTGCAAGCACACTTAATTCGAGATGATTACCAGACATTTGAAACGTCGCATCGCCTTCTTTGAACGCCATCTTAAATCTTGCCAAGTAGGCTGCGTCGGTGGATGGACGTTGCAAGATAGTTCTAACTAGCTCAAGGACTTTCGGCCCGTTTGTGAGCTTGTCGATGCCCTTCCAGCGAGCCGTCAGAAGTTCCTCTGTTAGGTTCTTTTCTGTTCCAGTAGTACACGGGCGGTACCAATCGGCAAAGTCAACATGCATCTAAAACCTCATGATTTTCTCAAAAACGGGTTCTCTCCCGGAAGATCAACACCGTGTTGCTGTTCGACAGCGGTCCATAACTGAGCGAGAATGCCATTTTCTTCCGCGCGTCGGAAGTACAGTGGATTTCGTTCTTCTTCCCGAAGGTCCTGATCTCCTTCGGCGACCAATTTCAGCTTTGTAAGGACTTCGAGTCGCCGAATGTACGGCAACGCATGGAAGCGATAAACGAGACGGCGCTTCGGATTCAAAATTTTGCCCTCCCCTGTCACTTCCTTAGTGCCGCCGGGTACGGCGTCAGTCTCCACTTCAGTATTCAGCGGCGGTTGCCAAGCCGGTAGTGGCAGACGGAACTCGCGTCGGTCCCAGCCCTTATCGTGTTCGGCCTTGAAAACCTTAGCGACATCGTCCCAGATTCGAGGCCATAGCTCAACTGCGAGGGACCTTTGTCCCCCCTCAGTTACAACGGATAGACTCAGGAAATTGTACCGTGGCTCCCACTTTCCCTCATTGCGGTCGGGATGGACTGCGCCAGCTGAGACGAATAGAGTGTCATCGGCTCGCTCAACACGCTGCGCGTGCTTGTGTCCGAACAGAGCGATGCTGGCACGAGCCTTTAGATTGTCCCTGAGTGCATCCCTGTCGAGAAGCCAATCCAATGGATGATGACAGATGACCATATTGGTCACGCCGTAATCATTCGGAGGGAGCATTTGGTTCCTTCCGACCACAAGTCGTTTTGTATTTTCGTCGTCTTTTTCCCCAGACACAAATGCC
>JAQGHT010000209.1 GCA_028291565.1 Planctomycetaceae bacterium
CATTCTAGTGACCAGCATTTGACTTCGGGACTGCTCGAGCCCCTGCTTCATGAGAAGTTCAAAAAAAACACAAGCCCGCACTTCGAGGTCGAAGGCGGGCTTGTGAAACTAACGATCGAATACCGTCCGTTGCCGGACGTTTACTATTCGGCTTCTTCTTCCGGTTTGGCTTCCGGTTTGGCTTCCGGTTTCGCTTCCGCTTCGGCTGGCTTGGCGTCCATTGAGAAGAGCGGTCCTGAAGTTCCGCCCGTTCCACCCTTGAGTTCTTCGCGTGGAGCATTCGGGTCGACATTGCCGGCGTTGCCGCCACCGGCGTTGCCACCACCGGCCCCGCCACCGCCGCCACCCGCTGGTTTGGCTTCGCCTTCCACCGGACCAGACAGCTTGCGGCTGAGTCCAATCTTGCGATCATTGATGTCAACCCGCAGAATGCGGACTTCGATCTTGTCGCCGACCTTCACCACGTCTTCGGGGTTTTCGACCTTCTTGTCGGCCAATTCCGAAATGTGGAGCAAGCCTTCCAAGCTCGGTTCGAGTTCCACGAACACACCAAAGTTGGTGAGCTTCGTGACCGTACCGATGACCACAGCGCCTGGAGCGTACTTTTCGGGAATGGTTGTGCTCCAGGGATCCTGAGCCAACTGCTTCAGTCCCAAGGCGATACGCTTGCGGTCCTGATCGACTGACAGGACCTGGCAGGTGATTTTCTCGCCCTTCTGCAACATTTCGCTGGCGTGCGAAATCTTGCGTGTCCAGGACATGTCGCTGACATGCAACAGGCCGTCGATGCCCTCTTCGATTTCGATGAATGCACCGTAGTTGGTGAGGTTTCGCACGGTTCCCGTGACGACCTGACCGACTGGGTACTTGCCGCTGACGTTGTCCCACGGATTGGGTGTCGTCTGCTTCATGCCCAACGAAATCTCTTGCTTTTCCTTGCTGATTCCCAGTACGACGACTTCGACCTTGTCGCCAATCGCCACCAGTTCGCTGGGGTGGTTGACGCGTTTGGTCCAGGACATCTCGCTGATGTGAACCAGGCCTTCGATGCCTTCTTCGAGCTTGACGAAAGCACCGTAGGACATGACGTTGACCACTTCGCCAGTGATCTTCGTGCCAACCGGGTACTTCTCGGAGACCACAGCCCAGGGGCTGGGGAACTTCTGCTTCAAACCGAGTGCAATCTTCTCGCGGTCGGTGTCGACGTTGAGGATCATGACTTCGATTTCGTCGTCGATCTTCACCATTTCGGACGGGTGATTGATGCGGCCGTAGCTCATATCGGTGATATGCAGCAGGCCGTCGATACCACCCAAATCCACGAACGCGCCGAAGTCGGCGATGTTCTTGACGGTACCCTTGCGGATCTCGCCCACCGTAATCTTGGACAGCAATTCGCGTTTCATGCGTTCGCGATTGTCTTCGATCAGCTTACGGCGAGAGACGACGATGTTGCGACGAGCTTCGTCGATCTTCAGGATCACGCATTCGATCGAGCGGCCAATGTAGTCGCCAATGTCGGCGGGACGGCGGATATCAACCTGGCTGGCTGGCAGGAAGACGTTGACGCCGATGTCGACGAGCAAACCACCCTTGATTTTTCGTACCACAGCACCGGATACAACATCGCCTTCCTTGTACTTGGAAATGACGATTTCCCAGCTGCGAATCCGGGCGGCCTTCTTCTTGGAGAGCAGTACCAGGCCAGACGAGTCTTCGATTTCTTCCAGCAGCACTTCGAGTGCATCACCGGGGGCGGGATGCGGCTCGCCCTCCCAATCACTGAGCGGAACAACGCCTTCGCTTTTATAGCCGACGTCGACGAGGACATCGTCGCCTTCGATCCGAATGACGTGGCCGGCCAGGATCTTGCCCTGATCAAACCCTTGCGAGGAATCGATAATCAGATCATCGATGTTCCAGTCAGTTTCCAGCTCAGGGAGTCCCAGATCCTTAGCGGCATCGTTCGCCATCTGAGCGAATTGAGCCTCAAAATCCTCTTCGTCAACGTTGAATTCCCGAATCAGGTTCCGATCAACCATGCCAACAACCTGTACATGTCATCTTAAACAGTCACGTGCCCGGCCGGCGGGTCGCCGTTTCTACTCACGATGCCAAACAAAAAGATACCAACACATTCCGCCGCGAAAAACGAAATTCCGCTATCATGCCGAATGTTTGAAGCCCGGTAGTCTACCAGCTTTGCAGCTTTCTGCAAAGCTCGGGAAGGTACTGATTGCGAGTGATTTGTCGGGGAAGCTGGAATTATTGATTGACGAACGCGAATCTAGCCTGTAAGCCTACCAAACTGCGGACCGGATCTCGTCATAGTCGCTAGATCTTGGGTGATTCAGGTGGGTTGTGGAGTTAACCGTTCCAATCTCTCACGAGATTGGCTACAGGTGTCATAGCCGGATGGGGCGTTGAAGGAAACTGAATTTATGGATTGGCGATTGAACGATCGGGCCGTACGGCACGCGGCAAATTTGTCTGAATTGGCTGGCGATTTGCGAATTGTCCCACACGACGTCGCCGGGGCCAGAGTGTACGACTTCGGAATTCAGGCTGCAGGCGGACTGAGCGCGGGCCTGAAGCTGGCTCAGATTTGCATGTCAGGATTGGCGGAAATCTCGTTCGCGACGTGCGATCTGGGGGGTGTCAATTGGCCTTCGATCCAAGTGATTAGCGACCATCCGCTGGCGGCCTGTCTGTTCAGCCAGTATGCAGGCTGGCAAATTGGCGTCGAAAAGTACTTCGCAATGGGGTCCGGGCCGATGCGTGCTGCATCCGGGCGGGAAACCGTTTTTCAGAAATTTCAATATCGCGAGACTCCAGCTGCGGTTGTTGGAGTTTTAGAAGGCCGCAAGTTACCGACGCCGGCCGTGCTTGCGTTTTTGGCTGACAAGACAGGAGTGTCCGCTGAAAACACAACACTTTTGATTGCTCCCACCGCTAGTCAGGCGGGCAATGTTCAAGTCGTAGCCCGCGTTGTGGAGACCGCGCTGCACAAGCTTTTTGAGTTGGGATTCGATATGCAGCGAATCGTGAGTGCGTTCGGCACGGCTCCTTTGTCACCGGTCGCGAAAGACGATTTGACTGGAATCGGACGTACCAACGACGCGATTCTCTACGGAGGGCGCGTGACGCTTTGGGTGCGCGGAGATGACGCGTCGCTCGCCGAAATCGGGCCTCAGGTACCCGCCAATGCTTCCGCCAGCTATGGCCGGCCATTTCTGGAGATTTTTGAAGCTGCGGGGCGTGACTTTTATAAGATCGATCCCCATCTTTTCAGCCCGGCTGAGATCGTGTTTCAGAATCTCGACAGCGGGAAAGCTCAGACTTTCGGCCAAATCAATCCGAGCGTCTTGAAACAGTCGTTCGGAATTTGAAGCGATAATTGTCGCAGTTTTTATTCTCTTGCTCTCTCAATTACAGGGCCGCTATCATATAATCCGATGTTGATAGCGCTCCAGCCCACCTATTGAAGAGCAGGTCGCCATGACAGCCGCTGCCGGACAGCCCCCCCACAATCCATTCGCAGGAACGTTTCCCTGGCTCGCGCCAACGAATCGCCGGGATCTCCTGAAAATTGGTTCGTTATCGCTTTCGGCCGCTGCTTTGCCGAGTCTTTTGGGAAACTCGGTCGCTCAGGCCGCTGAGCCCCCGATGGCAGCCAATGGCAAAGCCCGTTCGGTGATTTTCCTGTGGATGGGGGGCGGCGTCACGCACCTGGAGTCCTTTGATCCGAAGCCGGAAGCGCCTGCGGAAATTCGTGGAACGTTATCGTCCATTGCTACAACTTTGCCCGGCGTCCAATTCAGCGAAGTCTGTCCTGAACTGGCGAAAATTGCGCATAAGCTGGCTGTCGTACGCAGTTTTTCTCACGACAGTAACGACCACCTGTTGAGCCAGGCATACACGCTGTCCGGGCGAAAAGTTCCGATGAGCCAGATTCAGACCGAGCCGAATATCGGCTCAGTCGTCAGCCATTTGCACGGGCCACGGAATCTCCTGCCCGGGTATATTGCAACTTACGGTTGGACCCGTCCGGGACCTCCTCCGTATAACATGTTTGTCGGTGGCTGGCTGGGAGAACAGCATGCTCCCTTCGCGATCGCAAAAGCACCTGAAGTGATGGACTTTGCGGCAACCTGCGGCAAGGACATGTATCCGAACCCGCACGTCGAGGACGAATTCAAACCGAGGTCGCTCGAACTTCAAGACGGCTTGGACCGCGCCCGTTTGGGGAATCGCGCAGAACTCCTGGCGACATTGAATGACTCATTGCGCCGCATTGAGCAGGGAACGGCGGCGGGCGTAGTGGATGGCAATTACGACAATGCCTTCCGGTTGCTCAGTTCGACGAATATTCGTCAGGCCTTTGATATTTCACTAGAGCCAGAAGCCAATCGAGCTGTGTACGGCCGCACGAAAATCGGGGGCCGATGCCTGATGGCGCGCCGGATGGTCGAAGCGGGAGCCCGGTTCGTGATGGTCGATTATGGCTATGACGGTTTGTACGGCAATCTGTGGGATAACCATAACGCGGCCGGACAGAATTTTCCGCACATCTGTGACATGGCGAAGCAACCATACCACGTGGCGGGCATCGACCGGGCGTTCGCTGGTTTGATCAATGACCTGGACCAGCGCGGACTTTTAGAGAGTACGCTCGTCGTGTTTCTGACTGAGTTCGGTCGAACGCCAAAAATCAATAAGGACGGCGGCCGCGATCACTGGGGTGCGGCGGGGTCGATCTTCTTTGCTGGTGGTGGAACACGCGTTGGTCAGGTTGTCGGAGCTACCGACCGCCAGGCCGCTTATCCGATCACCCGTTCGTACAGCCCGGCGGATGTCGCCGCGACGATTTACCATTTCCTGAATATCTCTCCCGAGCACATCCTGCACGATCTCAACAATCGCCCCCAATTTGTGCTGCCCGATGGCGAAGCGATCGCAGCGGTCGTGTAATTCCAGCTCACAACGTAAAATGCCAGCATCTGGTCCCGGAAATCGTGAGATTTCGGAGCGGAGTCTAACGGCCCGCCTCAATTCTCACGAAATCCAACGGAAGACCGTGACGGCAAATTCGAAAGAGGTGGAATGAAATGGCGAAATGTGATCAGGGATATCTGTGCGAAGTCTGCGGTGACGATGTGCCGGAGATTACTGACAGTGATCTCTATCTGCGGTATGTGATTGGAGAAGTTCCCGCACGTCACCTGATGACGGCTCCAGAACGGCACATTCGCTGTAACCCGGTGCAAGCGCAATTCATTGTTGACGAGTCTTTTGAGCCGGTGGTTGTCGAAGGCCCGTTTGACAAGCGATTACTCGCCGCGGAAGACGTGAGGCCGCGCGAAGAACTGGTAACCCGAGGTTGGCGGCGTCTGCAGGAACTCGCGGGCAGCGGGCTCCCCTTTGCGGAGTATCCGCTGCCCGAATTCCAAGAATCAAAAAAGCCAACGCCGCGATGATTCGCCGCGTCGGACTTCCACCTTGATAAGGCCTATTTCTTCTTGGAAAGCTCGTCGCGAACTCGCACCAACAGGGCCTTTGTTAGCTTGATCCCTTGGGATTCATCGATTTTGCCCCCTTCGTATTCGATCCCGACATAGCCGTGATAGCCAGCATCCAGGACGATCTTCATCATCCTAAGATAGTCGGTCTGGGTCTCGTTCCCCTTGTCGTCAAAATCGTGTGACTTGGCGCTGACGGCTTTCGCGAAGGGCATCAATTCGGTCACGCCCTTGTAACGGTCGTACATTTCGTCTTTGCTGACGCGGAAGTTGCCGAAGTCTGGCAATGTCCCGCAACGTGGATGGTCAACCTTCTTGATGACCGTCGACAGCCATCCGCCATTCGACGAAAGGCCGCCGTGGTTTTCCACGATGACGTTGATCTTGTGCTTGTCGCCGAATTCAGAGAGCTTACGAAGACCATCCGCAGCCCGGCCGACCTGTTCTTCGTAGCTACCGCTGCTCTGTGCGTTGACACGAATCGTGTGACAACCCAGGAATGCGGCCGCTTCGACCCATTTGAAGTGATTCTCAACGGCTTGTTTTCGCTTCGCTTCGTCGGCGTCGCCCAACGCACCTTCGCCATCGATCATGATCAACAGGCTTTTGACCCCATGGTCAGTAGCCCGCTGTTTCATTTCACCAAGATACTTCTCGTCCTTCGCTTTGTCTTTGAAAAACTGATTGACGTATTCGATCGCTTCGATGCCGTAATCGGTCTTCGCCACCTTGGCAAAATCGAGATTATCGAGCTTCTTGCTGTTAATCGTGCGATGTAGCGACCATTGAGCGAGAGAGATCTTGTAGAGCGGTTCTTCCGCGGCGAAAGCCGATTTTGTAAACAGTCCAGCCAGGCCAATTCCGGCTGCGAATCGAGCGGAGTGCTTTAAAAAGTCACGGCGAGACGCGAGTTCAAACATGCTAATTCCTTCTGAGCGGAGAAAACCCTGGTGCGATAGAACGAGTACGAAAGAGAAGCCCATCAACCGAAGTCGGATGATCGCGGATTATAGGTGCGTGGGAATTGTCGTCGCAAGGAGCACGCGAATTCGACTTGCCGCAGGCCGGATCATGGCTAAAACATCATGACTATCTGCTGCAAGTCTGGCTTCTCCTGGTAGAAGATCTTGATCGGCTTTACCTGTATCTGAGCAAGTACCAATGTCGCCTCCCGACTCTCTTTGGCCGGAATTTCGCCATTGTCCCAGTTGCCGAAACGTCATCCTGTCAACGTCCAAACTTTCCCACAAACTAACCTCAGATAAGGCGACATGACAATAGGAATGATCGAAACAATGTTGCAGATGACAGGGAAATGAACACACGCAAATAACAAACATGCGAGTTTCATTTCGCGTGGTTTTGAACTCAGGGAACAAGTGGTTCAGCGAAGAATCTGCTGGAATTTGTGTCTTGCTTCGCCGCTCATATTGATTGTTGGGGTGTGATGGCAGTTCCGAAACCGATAGGGTAATTCCACTTTCTCTCTTGGCGAGACTAGAATCCGCTCAATTGCCACATCTTCAAAAAGAGCGGACGGAAGAAAACTGAAAGGGATATTCGAACATCATGACACAACCGAAAATATTGGCATTTTCCGGCAGTTTGCGGGCCGGTTCGTATAACACGCGTCTGGTTCGCATCGCCGCCGAGGGGGCTCGCAAGGCGGGGGCCGAAGTGACGGTCATTGAGCTGAGAGACTATCCTCTGCCAGTCTTTGACGAGGATCTGGAGATCCAGGGAACTCCGGAAAATGCGTTGAAACTCAAGGAGTTGATGTTGTCGCATCACGGTCTGTTGATTTCCTCGCCCGAATACAACAGCTCGCTGAGTGCTGCTCTTAAGAACGCGTTGGATTGGATTTCACGTCCGATTCCGAATAAGCCTCGATTGGCCTGCTATCAGAACAAAGTGGCCGGAATCGTTTCGGCGTCGATTGGTGCCCTTGGTGGGTTACGCGGTTTGGTTCATCTTCGAGCGATCCTGGGAAATATCAACGTCCTGGTGATTCCTGATCAAGTTTCGGTTCCGAATGCCAGCGAGGCGTTTACGTCTGACGGTCAATTGGTGGATGCGGGAAAACAAGCGGCGGTCGCGGCTGTCGGCGAAAAACTGGTGCTGACTCTGCGAAAATTGCTTGCTGATTGAGAAAACGGGGTAATCGAAGAAACGAAGCTGGGGGCTCGCCTGAAGGTGGTTTAACCTGGCGACTTCCTAATTATCCCCTCTCTCCCGCCAAAGAGTACCAGGTCGAAGTGAGAACAAAAATAGACGAGCATGTTCGCCAGAAGAGGCAAGGTTAAACCGCTTTAGTCGGCGCGAACAGGCCGAGTGGAGCCAGCCGCGTCACCAGAAGGCGGGACTCCAACGATTGTCTCATTTTGCCCGCCCGGCTACGATATCCACTCGCGCGTTGGAAAGAGAATTTCCTCGGGACTTTCTCGAACTATTGCCAATCTCACATCCAACCGCAGGTTGAATCATTTCTCGGTTGATCCGTGTTGGTGAAACTGCGTTCCTGAAACCGTTTGAAGATTGTTGGATCGATAGCTCATGCCGAAAGTTTTGATTGCTCCCGCCTGTTTTTTCCATGTGCCGGGACCTTATGTCGCATTGTTGAAAGATGCTGGGTTCGAAGTCCTTTATCCTCCCAAACCCGATCCGATTCCCGAAGCCGAGACACTGTCGGCTCTGCAGGGAGTGTCCGCGATCATCGCTGGTGGTGAGTACTTCAATGATCGCGTGCTGGATCAACTGCCCGAATTGCGAGTCATCGCCCGGGCGGGTGTCGGATATGATCGCGTCGACGTTGCCGCTGCCACGCGGCATAATGTGGCCCTGACGATTACTCCGTCAGCCAATCATGAATGTGTTGCCGAGCATACGCTGGGATTGCTGTTGGCGTTGACGCGCAACGTCGTCCGCCATCATCACGATGTGATCGATGGTGATTGGAGCCGCAAGACCATGGTGCCGTTGCGGGGCAAGACGCTGGGCCTGATCGGGCTGGGAAGAATCGGCCGTAGCGTCGCCGTGCGAGCTCAGGCATTTCGGTTGCGAGTGATCGCTTGTGATCAATACGCTGACAAAGAATTTGTGAAGAAACTCGGAATTGAACTGGTCGATCTTCCGACCCTGCTGGCTCAGTCGGATTATGTCAGCTTGCACGCCCCAATGAACGAAACCACGAAGCATTTGATCAACCGTCAGACGCTGGTCCAGATGAAGCCCGGAAGTTTTCTGGTGAATACGGCTCGCGGTGGATTGGTCAATGAGGCGGATTTGCTGACGGCCTTGCAGTCCGGACATCTCGCAGGAGCCGCGTTGGACGTATTCGAACAGGAGCCGACGCCGGTTTCAAATCCGTTGCTGAAGCTTCCGAACGTCATCTTGACGCCGCATCTGGCGGGCGGAGACACCCAGTCCAACGAAGACATGGGCACCGAATCCGCACGGAATATTATTGCTTTATATCAGGGCGGATGGCCTGAAGGGGCGGTTGTGAATGCCGAACTGCGCGGGAAATTCCATTGGGATCCGGTAAAGAAGTAGGGCACGATTGGCGAACCCCCGCTCATTCGGCGGAAAGAGCGGGGGCACAGTTAACTCCGTGACCGTCGCATTTCATGTGTTATGCGTTTGGAAATCTCAAATTCGAAATCTCAGATTTCAAATGAATTCGGCACCTTGAGATGCGACAAGTTCCATCATTGAAAGGAAGCCCGGCGAAAAGTGTCTGAATTCGGATGTGTGATAGTCGCAATGCAACCGCCATCAATGTGTCATAGATGACCCCGCATTCGTTCTCAGTAAGTGGCCAGAAAAAGTTGTGTAGGATGGCCGCCCTCGGCCGTCGCTTCTTCGCACCATGCGGTCAATAAAAGCACACAAAACATCGAACCTGATTCCACTGAATATGATTAATTGTGGTCTTGCCGCCGCCAAAAACTCAGACGGCCGAGGGCGGCCATCCTACATGATTTCTTTTGCGTTCTGATGTAGAATTCCCTGTCAATTTTCATCATTTCTCTTGTGAATGATTTCGGCGAGCAATCGACCATGGCCCCTTTTTATCTGCCTTGGGGATATGTCGCCGGCATGGCGATTTGGCTGATTGGTCTGGGTTGGGGTTTGATTGTCTGCCTGCGATTACGGCGGTCTCGCAAACGGCAGAAACTCAGCCTGACGAGCGTCAATGCAGGTTTGTCCGTCTGGTTTATCTGTGCTTTGCTGACCCTGGCCGAGATTTGGTGCGCCTGCTTTGTTGATCAGAGCGACGCCTTCAACATGACCAACATCTCGAAACGTTGGTTTCAGAAGTACATCGAAGCCCAACGAAATCAGGCGGGATTCCGCGATCGCCGTGAATTCAAACGCGTTCTGTCCGAGGGGCAAAAGCGAATTTGCTTCGTTGGCGACAGTTTTACCATCGGCCACGGACTGCGACGTTGTGAGGACCGGTTTTCGGATCGTCTGGAGGAAATGTTAGAAGCGAAACATCCAGGACGTTATCAGGTCGCCAACCTAGCTGATCCTGGCCTGGAGACGTCGCAGATTGTGGCTCGGGTCAAGGCCATCCTGAAGCAAGGCTATCAAGTTGACACTCTCGTGTACGTTTTCATGTTGAATGACATTGAAGGCTATGATCCGCGAACCGAGCAGGCGATCAAGCAGCTGCAGCACATTGAGCCCAAGTTCTTCCTGATTTCGCAGACATATTTTCTCAATTGGCTCTATTTTCGTTGGCGGCAGGCGACTGGTCCTGGCAGTGAGTACTTCCCGCATCTCGTCGAATCGTACTCGCAAGAGCCGTGGAATGGATTGAAGCGCAAACTGGACGAGCTTAAGGATGAATGCCGTCAGCAAAAGGTCGATTTGCGTTTCGTCATCTTCCCGTTTCTGCATAATCTCGGTCCCGACTATCCATTTCATGAAGCCCATCAGAAGCTCGTGAAATA
>JAQGHT010000231.1 GCA_028291565.1 Planctomycetaceae bacterium
CGAATCTGGCTTGGAGTTGAGAATAGCTGAAGGCGGAAAACGGCGGGGTTCCAAAATAATAACCACCACCGAAGCCTAATCCCGGTCCAGGCAAATTGGGGATCCGGAAATTGAGATTCGCGCCGAAATTCGGATTGCCGAAATTGGGATTGTAGGGACCCGGTCCGCCAGGATGGGGCTGACCATATTGATACTGGGCCTGGTATTGCGCAGGGATCAGTCCGCCTGGAACCGGCCCACGATAGAACAATCCGCTCGGATTGACCACTTGAGGGTACGCACCTTGAGCCCATAGGGCATTGGGCGCACCGTCCTTGGGCAGCGCACTCAGTCCCAACAGGACTATTAGTAATCGAGATGACATCGTTCCCGTCCCCCCTTCAAGAAATTGCTGGATTCCGTCCTCTGCAACTCCCTGTGCGTCACCGGGCTTGCACCCGGAGCCAACCACTCAGCATTGACGAGACGCGAGTGGCTTCCGCTGGCTGGACTAAGTCATCATTGATTATCGCTCCGTCATTAGCCAGAGTCAATCTGGACCTGATTGGAGCACCGGCTTCAGTCGTGGCGGACAGGCCGAACATGGCCCACCGCGCCTTCGGACGGCGGCACTCCAACGAGATGCCAGATTCGGCAGCGAGTGTTTACGACGACGGTTATGACGGAATTTTTCTAGTCGACGACCACTGAGGGACTGAGTTGACTCACAAACCTCTGCAGATCTCCATGAATGGCTACCTTCGAAATCGTCAATCTTTTGAGATTTTTGAGCCTTTTAAAGAACTCCAGGTCTTTCACTGCACACGTCCCTGTGCACCGTACATCCTTGATGTCACCGAATTTCATCATTTCGCTCAGGCAGTCGTCGAGAGTCACGTATCTTGGCGGATCCTCCAGGTCCCCAAAGTCGACCTCAAGGGTAGCCCGATCAGGTAATAACCGCATTTCGACGAATGGTTTGGCTTTTACCTTGTCTGTGACAACACTCAACTTTCGCCAAATTGGGACATCAGGCATCACATACGGCCAAGTTGCGCCACTGCGACGGGCTGCGGTTGGTCGAAGTTTCTTCGGGCCTGCTAACGCATTCCAGACAACGGAATCGGTGCCCGGATCCAGGTTTCGGACGCTTCCATCGACTAGTAACGCGAGAGTCACATCCCGATCAAGACATCCGAATGAAATCTCCGAATTATTGAAACCGGAATCTACATCCCGCCAGTTCCCGGGGCACCCGAGCGGCACGTAGTGCCCACGTGCCTCGGCGGTGAGCAACGTATTCGCCGCGTCGTCAATCTGTTTGAGAGTAATCGAGCTGTTCCGGAAGAGAATCCAAGAGTTACCAGCATATTGAGCGACCGGCAGGCCGTCCTTTCGCGGCGGTACAGAGTCGATGCGCGGGTTTTTCCACACAACGTCATACCGATGTCGGAGAAAATGGTCGAGTTGAGTCGGATCGTCCCAGGGCACTGCGAAATTGACTTCGGAGTACCAGGGTGAAGCTTCCAAATAACAATCTATGGCCGTTGTCCAACAATGATAGGGAACTCGCTGTGCATCAACGACGCCACCCGGGGGGAACGTGTTCCATGTTTTGTGATAATTATGTAGAGCCAATCCGATTTGCTTCAGGTTATTTTTGGATTGGGTCCGCCTGGCAGCCTGCCGAGACTGTTCGATAGCGGGGGCAAAGAAAAGCGCCAGTAACACTAACCCAAGTCCAACCAAGATCCATTCTAGCAGTGAGAATCTCCACCCCGGTCGACGTTCGATTTCAGAGTTTTCCGACATCAGGATGCATCCCCAGTTCTCGCTTCATGGTTGTTGGACGATGGAAACCCAAATTCGACGACACTAAAAACATCTCCCTGTTCGGCAAGCTCACGTTTCTGATTGGACATGTTTGAATCTCCGCGTTCAGAATTTATTTGAAATTTGGAGATCTCAGATTTGAGATCTCCTGGAATAGAACGCGACCTACGAACGTGACTGAATGCTGAGAAATCCCGTGCCGCTGACTCCGAACGCAGCGGGGATCGGAAGAAACGACTCAAACATCTCGTCATTTGATATCGCGCCTTATGCGAGCCGCGTCAGCCACGGTCAGTCCCTGAATCTACCACTTTCCGGTTTCTAGTGGCATCTCAGGCTTGCGAAGTGTAAACTCAATTCTAACACAGCGGGTGGTCTGGATTGCGACATGCGTCTGATTGGTCACTTTCCGATTCCCAATGCCTCACTTTCTGCGTGCGAGAAATGTGAAACCGAAACGGGGCTTCGCTTCTCGGGCGGATGGGAATGAGACGTTTCGAACGGTAGCTGACCGTCTGAACGTGTCTCCCCCTGGCTGTGTGAGCGAACGGCATTTCAAGGCTTTCTGTTCGGAATACGGGCCATTCTGTCCCGATTCGATGGCATTTTGAAATTGCCGCTCGCCCCAATGTACTTCACGCAAATGACATTTCGTGCACTTTTCGAGGAACCGCCTTCACTGCACTTGCCCCAGTGGTTCTTGCCCTTTGCACTGCCATTTCCCACGCGCAGTACCCACGCGCGATGGCAGTGTAGAAGCGCGGGAACCATCCCGGCGAGGGGTGGCGCGGATCAGTGAAAGGAGCCCAAATTGTGGAAGGGAATCTGGCGGCGAACGCCACCTACCTCACCGACATTTTGCGATTCTGTCAGCCGTGTGCAGTAAAAAACCGTTCTGTCGGCATTCCGTTCATTGTTTTCTCGATGAAGAAAGGAAGTCGCAAATGACCTCAACACAGGTCGCGGAGATCCGAAATGTGGCCCTGGTGGGACACGGGGCCGTGGGAAAGACAACGCTTTCGGACGTGATGTTATTCCGAAACGGCGTTACGTCTCGACAAGGATCAGTCGATGATGGCACGAGTCTGCTCGATATCGATGACGAAGAGCGCGAGCGGAAGTTCTCGATCAGTTCTCACATCTCTCATTTTTCACGTTCCGGTCACTGGAACAACATCATCGATACCCCCGGGTATCCCGATTTCATTGGTCAAACCATTAGCGCCCTGCGGGGCGTCGAGACAGCCGTGATCGTCATCGCGGTCGACTCGGGAATCGCCGTCAACACACGAAAGGTGTTTCAAGAGGCCACGAAAGACGGCATGGCCCGCATGATCCTGTTGAACAAGTTTGATCACGAAAACATCGATTTCGCCAAAGCGGTTGCCGACATCCAAGCGACTTTCGGCTCCAATTGCCTGCCCTTGAATGTCCCTGTCGGGACCGGAGCCAATTTCAAAGGGGTGATCAGTACCTTACCAGGTTCGGTTACGTCACTTTCCCCTGAAGCCACTGCGATCCAGCAGCAAGTGCTGGATGCCATTGTGGAAGCCAATGAAGCACTGATGGAGAAGTTTTT
>JAQGHT010000241.1 GCA_028291565.1 Planctomycetaceae bacterium
GCCCAATCAAGGCGTTTGGATCGTGACTGGCAGTTGTGGACGACGATCCGCTTGCTCCTGCCGCCCCCGCGGTGCCGCCCGCGCTGCTGCCCCCTGCGCCGGCTGGCCCAGAGCCGCCCCCGGCAGGTCCACTGTTGCCGCTGCTGCCACTACTTCCACTGTTTCCGCCACTGTTTCCGCCATTGTTCCCGCCATTGTTCCCGCCACTGTTCCCACCACCGTTCCCACCACCGTTCCCACCACCGCCCTTATCGCCGCCCCCCTTATCCCCACCATTGATTAGATCTTGCAAAGCCTTAATAGCTCGGTTCACATTATTGTTAAATGAATCAAATACATCATCGGGTTTCGTGGGATAGTCATGATCACCGAAGTCCTTCAAGCCCGATGGGTCAATTCGATTCACCGAATCATTCCCTACATACCGCCGCACATTAATATCACCACCCGCCAACCCGATTGGATCGTTGCTGAAGAATTGATCCGTTGCCGATGCGTAGTCCCGTGCTCGCATTCCGAAGAGGTCCACACCGAGTTGCAGCACTCCTGCGCGGCCTGCGAAAGTGAAGGGATTAGACAATGCTGAAGAGACCACCGTCGTTTCGCCGAAAGGCAAATACTGATACTGATTGACGTATGTGCCTGACGCATTGGTAATACCCAAAGTGTTGGCGTTTGGATCAAAATCATAATACCCAGTGCCACTCGGCCCGGTTTGACTGACGAGACCCAAGCCATACAGATAATGGGCCGTCACTGTACCGCTACCGTCTGAAGTCGCAACGACGTTCCCGAGGTTTTCGGGATCAATCAGGAAGCTTGTCTGAACTCCACCCACAGTTTCTCCAACCAGATAGCCGAGTGGGTTGTATTGGAATGTCGTTACAGTGTCATTCGGTGCCGTGACGGAAACTAACTGATTCAAATCGTTGAAAACATAGGATGTGGTTCCGTCGGAATCAGTAACACTCGCCAGGTTGCCGTTTGCGTCGTACGTATACGTTGCCGTCCCGACATGGGTAATTTCATTTTCGGAATTACTGCTATAGCTCGTCGCTTCGCCGTTATGAATCACCGACGTTCTATCGCCGGCGGCGTCATACGTGTAAGAAATGGTGTCACCACCGGGCAGTGCGATCTGCGTCAATTGGCCGAGCGCGTCGTAGGAATATGTCGTGGTGTGTCCAGACGCATCCGTCATTGATGTGATTTGTCCGAGCAAATTATACGTGTCCGTCACCGAAGAATTGACCGTCGTGCCTACCGAGTCGGCATAGTTGACTTCCTGCAGCAGGTTTCCGTCGGGATCGTACGAATACGTCGTCGAAGTCCCGTTTCCGTTTTGCCGCTTGATCAACTGACCCAGATTGTTGTAGGTATACTGAACGATCGATCGGCTTGCTCCGTCAGTGAGCTCGGACAATCGACCGAGTGCGTCGTAACTGTAATTCACCGTGAAGCCATCCTGATCGACACTCTGGGTGCGCAATCCGGTTGTTGCCGAATAGGAGAACGTCAGCGACTGACCGTTCGGATAAGTGATGTTTGCCAACTGATGAGCACTGTTGTAAGTCAGAACAGTTTTGCCGATCAGGGTTCCCGTTGTGTTGAAATTGCTTGCGGTCAGCAGATTGCCGATGCTGTCGTAAGTGTAAGTCTGACTGCTGCCGTCCGCGAAGGCTTCTTGAGTCAATTGTCCCAGAGTGTTGTGCTCGTAGGAAATTGCATTTTCGTTCCGCAGGACTGTATTACTGAGATTGCCGAGCGGGTCGTACGTGAAGTGTCGCTGACTTCCATCCGGGTCAGTGATGCTGGTTAAGTTGCCGGCCGAATCGTGAGCGTAAACGGTCGTGTTGCCATTCGCATCGGTCGTTTGTGCCAGCGAATTCAGCGGGCCATAGACCATACTGACAGTCTGCCCCAGTGGGTTGGTCGAATGCGTCAGGTTGTCGTTGCTGTCGTAGCTGTAACTGGAGGCGGCACCATTGGCGTCAGTATAGCTGACGGGATTGCCGTTGATGTCATACTGGAATTGAGTGACAGCCCCCCGCGCATCTTCGACCTGCGATGGCAGAGCCAGATGGTTGTACCAGACCGTTGTACTGTGACCGGCTATGTCGGTTGACCGGACTTCAGCTTCCATCACGTATGTGAAGGTCAAAAGATTCTGTCCGTTGGCCGCGCTGGACGTACTGATTCGGCCTACTGAATCGTAGGTGAATTTCTGACCGGAACCGTCAGGATTGGTCAACGACAGAAGTGCATGAGTCGTCGCGGGATTGCTTCCGGTATCGTAGCCGTAGGTCGTCACCAGATTGGCGGGGGAAGTTACCGAGGTCAGATTTCCGGACGAATCGTACTGGTATTGCCAGACATCTCCCACGCCATCATTCACTTGTGAGACGAGACCCTGCGAGTTGTAGGTCAAAGACAATTGCTCGGTTGGTTCGGAAGGAGTTCCAGGATTCGAGTACGTCAAGGTGGCGAGTTGATTTGATGGGTTATAGCCGAGCGTAATCCGATTCCCGTTCGTATCCTGCTCGTAGTCCAGCTTTCCATTTGCCAGGAAGACGAACTTCGTCCCACTGGTGTTGGTGAATGTATAGATATTCGATTTCGTCAACGTTCCGTACTCGCCAGCAGTATTGAGATACGCTCCATTCGGCTGCTTGACGAAATACGACAACCCGCCGTTCACCTGCAATGACACATTTCCTGAATCTGGATCGGTCGTGATGGCCGACTGCCAGGAGGTCGTCCAGCCGTTTCCGAACAGCCCGGTGGAATATCGTCCTGCAATCGAGCCAATAAACGTACGATCCAGTCCGAGATTCAACGAACCAGGCACGGGAAGTTCTGCATCGACCGTCGAACTGAGTGTCGAGGCGGGGAAACTCGCATTTGCCTGGGCAATCAGGAATGACCACAGGCTGTTGACATTACTCGATTGAGCCAGAGATTCTCCCAAACTGCCGAGATAAGTCGATGCTTGTGCCAGAGCGGCGTTATAAGAATCGGTCGTCGTTCCGACTGTCGCCAGCAGGTTGTTGAAGACGGCGTCCCAAGCCTGCGCCGAGAAACTATCGGGTTTCAGAGCTGCCTTCTGGGATTGCCAATCGATCGTCCGGCCCGTTGCAATCTGGTTCACTGAGACCGGAATCGCGGCGCCGTTCGTCACATCGTTTGACAGAATTGTCAGCGTCAGCTGTCCAGTCTGGCCAGAACGAACGATTCCAGACGGGCCTGTGGGCGCTACCGCCAACACCTGGGCCCTGACGACGAAATCATTTGGATTGTCCGGCGTGCTGAAGGCGATGTTGGGATTCGTCGATGAAATCTCAAGGAGCGGAGCCACGAGATCGTTGTTGGTCGAGTTCGTAAACGTGATGGTCATCGTTCCGGTCCGTCCGGAACGAACAAATTGCGGCAAGTTGAGCGTCAGATCGAGTGTACCGGCAGTGGCTCCGACAACCTGGAACGGAGTGCTTAAGGTCGACGTATTCGCCCCATTCTGCACACTGACAGAATAACTGCCAATGGCAGCCCCGGTCAGGTCAAACGTCGCAAAAATCTTGCTGGCACTGACATACTCGATCGATGACGCATTGATTTGCGTCCCGGTCCGAGTCATAAAGTCTGTGGTTTCGGGCGTCAAATTCGTCCCATCGATTTCAATCGTGACCTTGCCGGCATTTCCCCCTGTGCTATTCGAAATCGAAGAAATTCCCAAGTCACTCGTCAAGGTGGTATTGAGCGAATAGCTGGCGGTTGCCGCGAAACCGGAAACGCTATGGACCAGGATATTGTACGTTCCGGCGCCCAGGACCTGCGGTACCAGAAGCGTCTGGTCTGGCTGGTTTGCTGTTGCGGCGTACTGGTAATGGTAAGGTGTAGGAGCAACCCCCTGGCTGACATACAGTGCAGTTGCACCGGAACTGGCGCTGCTGTCCAGCGAGATCGTCAATGTCCCTCCGGCTGGCACAGTCAGCTTGTAATAGCGGTCCTGATTCGCGGCCGTAAACGAACCTGCCAGCGGTGTTCCCAAGGTCAAAGTCGGAATCGAAACCGTTAGAGGACTCGATGCCGCCAGGATGTTATTGTTTCGATTGCTATCCGCAGTTTGATAATGGCTGTCGACTTGCACGAGAATGAAATAGGTACCGGGGGGCAGCGCAGGGAGGTCTGCCGTCAGGCTGCCGTTGTAGCTTCCGCCAGCAGGCAATCCACCGCTATGCGCGACCGTTCCGAGCAGAATGGAATTGGATGTTATTGTCGGCGTCGTTGACACATAGACGCTATCGCCCCAGTTCCCTGACGCGGCAATTGCGCTGGGATTGCTGACAGTCCAACTCGATGTGATCTGATTCCCGGCAATTCCCGTAGTCGGAGCCGTCACGCTCGTTGCGGTGATGTCTGACGCCGTGCCGGGCGCGGACAGAAGGAACGAATTGGGATTGAGGACTTGGATCAGTCCATTAGGGATCGAAGTCGACGAGAAGGCTCCTGAAATCGTGCCATTCGTGGAGAGAACCGTGAAACTATCGCCGGATTGAGGCGTGAAGTTATTGGTGAGATCTGCGTTAAAGGCTCCAGCAAGTGTCGCCGCGCCCGTCGCCGCGACCTGACCATACTGTCCATTGTTTCGACCGCCCAAATCAACGTCCAGAGTCCCCGCCGAAGTTTGGGTAAACGCACCGGTAATAGACAGGCTTCCGCCGATCGCCAGAGTTCCACTGTTGTTCAGATCGCCCGTAGACGCCAAGGTGGCGCCATTTTCAATGTCAATTCGCCCCGTGTTGGCAGTGAGATGTGTCAGTGCGTCGACGCCTCCTCCCGCTCCATTTGTCAATGCCGCCCCCGCTCCTCCCAAGATGAGATGGGCCTGATTGTTGACGATGCTTGTCCCGTTGGGAAACTCCAGAGTCGCACCGTTCAACGCACTCCAGGTCCCACCCGTGAGACTGGTTCCCTGAATCTGGACGATATTGCCCGCCTGCTGGAGATACAGGGTCCCCGAAACTACCTCGATGACACCGGTGTTGTCCAGATGACCTTGAGCGGGGATGAAGATCCTGGACGTCCCTGTCCCACCGGTCTTGCGGATCGTGCCGCGATTGTCGATCACATTATTGCCCAGGCCCGCGTTGCTGATCCCGGCATCGGACTCGAATAAGTAAAGCGCACCAGGCTCATTGATCAGCTCCGACGGCGACACGTTATCACTGTGCAAATCGAACTCACCATCTCCGGTTTGAATGATCGTTCCGAAATTATCGAGGATGCCGTCGGCAAAGATCTGCTTTTGATTGGGACCAACCAGATTGATCGTGCCTTGGTTCGTGACGTCCCCGGAAGTTTCCTCGATCCCTCCGCCAGACCATTGGAACATATTCCCAGGAAAGTTCAACGTGATACCACCCACCACGGGAACCAGCGTCCCATTTGTGAACAAGACATTGCCCGCCCCAGAGCCTGTTAACGTGCCGCCATATCTGACAAAATTGCCACCAGTGAGATCGATTGAGGCGCCTGCATCGACGTGAAATGTTGTGCCGCCAAGATAGTTTCCGGTCAACAACGCAGCCTTCGTCCCTTGTCCGACATTGAATGTCGTCCCTGTGAGATTGCCGTTATTTCGAAAAACAAAATTCAATCCCTGAGTTTGCGGCAGATTGATCACCGCATTAGACGTGTCCACCGCAGGAATACTGACCAATGTCCCCGCTGCGGTCACTTGCGCGCCGTTGTTGAGGGTGATTGTGCCGCTTGAGATCACTGGGAGGTTGAGTGTTGCGCCAGCCCCGGCGGAAATGTCCGCATTGATCAGGCTCGGAAAATTTTGTGTGCCCCCTGTGACATTTAATGCCCCTTGATGAAACTGGACCCACGAGTCGGCAACATGGGAATCAGTTCCGTCCAGCGTCACATTGACACCGGTCAAAGTCGTCAGATTGTTGTCTAAAATCGTGCTGTTGCCGGTATCTTCGATCCCAATACCGCCACCACCGGACAAACTCGTCAATCCGCTCAAGTCGACCGTGCCACCATGGTGGGCCTGGATTCCCCAGGAATGCTGAGTCACCGTCACCAGGTGTGACACATCGAGCAGACTGCCGACTCCATCTGCGAGAAACGTTCCGTTGGATGCATAACTCGTCAGGTTCGGCAGAGACAGCTTACCCCCATTCCGAGCATAGATGCTAGCACCATCGACATTGGTCAAGCCAGGCAGTGTTAAACTACCAGTTTCGACATCGAATGTTGCGTTTTGAAAGCTCGTCAATGAATCGACAACGTGGGGATCAGTTCCGTCCAGCGTCACATTGACGCCGGTCAAAGTCGTCAGATTGCTTTCAAAGATCCTGCTGTTGTTTTCATCGTCGATCGAGATTCCGCCGCCACCCGACAAACTTGTCAGGCCGCTCAAGTCGATCGTGCCGCCATGATGAGCCTGAATCCCCCACGAATGCTGCGTCACCGTCGCCAGGTGTGAGATATCCAGCAGACTGCCGACTCCATCGGCCTGAAAAGTTCCATTCGACGCATAACTCGTCAGATTCGGCAGCGTCAGCCTGCCACCATTCCGCGCATAGATGCTGGAGCCATCAACATTTGTCAATCCGGGTAGAGTCAAGGCTCCAGTTTCAAGATCGAACGTCGCGTTTTGAAAGCTCGTCAATGAATCGACAACGTGGGGATCGGTACCGTCCAGTGTCATATTGACACCGGTCAAAGAGGTCAGATTGCTGTCAAAGATCCTGCTGTTGTTTTCATCGTCGATCCCAATCCCGCCGCCACCCGACAAACTTGTTAGGCCGCTCAAGTCGATCGTGCCGCCATGGTGAGCCTGAATCCCCCAGGAATGCTGCGTCACCGCCACCAAATGTGACACATCCAGCAGACTGCCAACTCCATCTGCCTGAAAAGTTCCATTCGACGCATAACTCGTCAGATTCGGCAGCGTCAGCCGGCCTCCATTCCGCGCATAGATGCTGGAGCCATCAACATTTGTCAATTCAGGTAGAGTCAAAGCTCCAGTTTCAAGATCAAACGTCGCGTTTTGAAAGCTCGTCCATGAATCCGCAACGTGGGGATCAGTTCCGTCCAGTATGACGTTGACGCCGATCAAAGTCGTCAGATTGCTATCGAGGATCTTGCTGTTGTTAATGTCTTCGATCCCGATTCCGCCACCGCCGGACAGACTTGTCAGTCCACTCAGGTCGATCGTGCCGCCATGATGAGCCTGAACACCCCAGGAATGCTGTGTCACTGTTACCAGATGTGACACATCCAGCAGGCTGCCGACCCCATCTGCCTGGAAATTTCCGTTAGACGCATAACTCGTCAGATTCGGCAGGGACAGCGTCCCCCCATTCCGAACAAACAAACTGGCTCCATCGATATTCGTCAATCCAGGCAATGTATAACTGCCGGTATCGACAGCCAGAAACGCATTATTAAAACGGATCCAGGCATCTGCGACGTGAGCATCACTGCCATCCAGCGTGACGTTGACGCCGGTCAGCGTCGTCAAATTGCTGTCCAGGATCCTGCTGTTGTTCGTATCTTCGATTCCGATGCCGCTGTTAGCGGACAAGCTGGTCAGCCCGCTTAAATCGATCGTGCCCCCATTGTGAGCCTGAATCCCCCATGAGTTCTGGGTCACAGTCACCAGATGTGAAATATCCAGCAAACTGCCGACTCCATCTGATTGAAAGTTTCCGTTGGACGCGTAGCTGGTCAGATTCGGCAGTGACAGCGCTCCCCCACTTCGAACGAACAGACTGGCGTTGTCCACATTGGTTAATCCAGGCAGTGTATAACTGCCAGTCTGGACAACCAGAAACGCATTGTTGAAACGGGTCCAAGTATCGGCAACGTGCGAATCAGTTCCATCCAAAGTGACGTTGACGCCAATCAAGGACGTTAGACCGCTGTCCAGGATCCTGCTGTTGTTCGTATCTTCGATTCCGATGCCGCTGTTGGCGGACAAGCTGGTCAGCCCATTGAGATCGATCGTACCGCCGTTGTGGGCCTGAACACCCCAGGAGTTTTGTGTCACGGTCACCAGATGTGAAACATCGAGCAAACTGCCGACCCCATCTGACTGAAAGTTTCCGTTCGACGCGTAACTCGTCAGATTCGGCAGTGTCAGCTTCCCGCCAGATCGAATATAGAGATTGGAATTATCGAGATTGGTCAGCCCTGGAAGATTATAGCTGCCGCCGCTCACAACCAAGGTCCCACTTTTAAAACTCGTCCACGAATTAGCAACATCAGCGTCTGTGCCATCCAGACTGAAGGTAACGCCGCTCAGGGAGGCCAAGTTGGGATCCAGGAGATTGCTATTATTCAAATCTTCAAGGGTTATTCCGCCGTTGGCGGCCAGACTTGTCAGTCCACTCAGATCAACTGTCCCCCCATTGTGAGCTCGAACAGTCCACGAATTCTGTGTCACGGTCGTCAGATTTGGGATGCTCAGCAGACTTCCCGTACCATCGGCTTGAAATGTGCCGTTGGATGCGTAGCTTGTCAAATTTGGCAAACTCAGCGTGGCGCCATTCTGAACAAACAGACTGGCCTGGTTCACGCTGGTCGCACCAGACTCTGTGACGACGACACCAGCTCCCAGTACGAACAGGTTTCCCCCCGTCATCGACAGTGCACCAGACAGTGTCGAATTTCCATTCAGCGTCAAATTGCCGCCAGTCATTGACAGCGTGTCGCCAGCCGAAGTGGAGAGCGTGTGGATCGAGATGTTATCGTTGGACTGCACGGTCACAACGGAACCAGTGCCAATGGTAACATCATCATTTGAACCAGGGAGAGTTGATGTACTCCAGTTCGTCGCCACATCCCAATTTCCAGTCGTTCCACCAACCCAGTTGATCGCCGAAAGAAGGACTCGATCTTCCAGACATTCGACTGGAATTGGACGATCAGCGGCCCGGCGAAGGCTTTTTCTTCGTGTCCGTGAGGGCAGGCAAGTTGAATCAACCGACTGAAAACCGCTCAAGCACTTCAAATGAAGCGAATCAAGCCACTGTTTGAGGAACATCTGCGACCTTTCCAAGTTGAACTTGTGATTTCAGCACTTGGTATGGGGAAATCTGAGAAATTGATGAATCACGTAGCATACTGTTCGCGGCACGTATGAGACTTTCGCAAAGCAGAACCCCGCGATCAAACGTCTCATTCCTGCACGTGTACGGTATTAAAACGACAACGCGACTTCACCACGATGCGGCCCGTCAATGTCGTGGCAAGAATGCTTGTGAAGTTTCACCGAAAGCCAGCCCAAAAGTGTGACTCCGGGATTTGACAGGGACCATATTGAAAAAAGCGGATGACTCCTGCAAACGATGAATAATTCCGGCGAAACCGCCAAGAAGGCACAATTTCCTCCAGGTACCCTTCGCAGAAAAATCCACGAAATGCAGGTACTCGCAAGTTCATCAAAAAGCAGTGCGAATTTTTATAGCATCCTCAAATGCCCGAAGCAAGAACATAATTCGGACTTAGGAGGGAATGTGGCCTGATGCGGGCAAATGCCTTTTTGAAACGCAATCCCTCGTCATTCGTCGTAGGCGATTCGATCCGATCACATCGAAATTCTCTTGTTTGTCTGCGGAGGCGCAACTCTAGTCTCTCGGTTTCCTCTACAGTCATGCCGTGATAGTGCCACCCTACGCCGTAAGCCCTTTTTTCGCTGCGGAATTCATTGTAGCCAAGGTCGCCAGACCTTGGGAATCCGGGTCGAAGGTATGTCAATGGCCCCAATCTCTGGCGAGATTGGCTACGAGAGGGTTAACGGCGTAGAGTGCCGCCCCGCCGAATCGCAGATGCTCAGCAGTTCCCGGTTTTGGCGAAAGTGGCCGACGAAATCGACCTATTGAGTGGCGGATCCTTAGACAAAACGACCCGAGGTCGTGTAACCTTTGAGTCCCACGCGGTTCACCATTCACATCTCATCTGCGGCCGCCTGGAGTATCACGTAGGAGTTTCAGCTCATGTTCAGTCCACTTCATGCAGTCCGTCGTTGGTCGATGTTGCTCTGCGCGGTATTGCTCGTCGTGGGCATTGCCCGTGATGCTTCGGCACAAACGGCCGATACACACAAGTTTGTTGATCACTCTTTGCTTGTCGCTCCCGAGTTCCCCTGCACCTGGCCGTCGGCTCCGTTTCCGAGATTTCAGATTACACATCAGCGAGTCATCGGGCCGGATTCGGCGTACAATATTGATGTGCTGTTGATCGACGGCAACACCGGGACGCAGTTGGATGTGCCGCCGCACTCGGTCGCCCGACCGGACCTCAAGCGAGAGAAATCTGGGCCTCTGGGCCTGGCTTACACGGACAAGATCGAAGCCTGGCAGTTCGGCGGTGAGGCGTGCGTGATTGATGTGCGCGACCTGCTCGATCAAGCTCCGAAGGGAGTCAGCCCGCTCGTCACACCCAAGTATATTGAACAGTTTGAGAAGCAACATCGCCGACTGAGATTCGGTGATGTCGTACTCTTCCGCAGCGATTATTCGGACAAGTATTACCAACCATATCCCGAAGGAAGCCGCTTCATCGCTGATGCGTTGGATCGCAAAGCCCCGGGCTTTCCCGACCCGAATCCCGACTGCATGGAGCTCCTGGCGACGCGCGGCGTGATGGGCTTGGGCACAGACAGTGCCAGCATGGGACCGCTGCCGGACCTCGCCGAGCCGACCCACTTCGCGGGACTCAAACACGGCATGATCTGGACCGAGAGTGCGACGAATCTGGGAGCACTGCCACAAACAGGAGCGTTCTACTGCATGCTGGGACCGAAGCATCAAGGCGGTCCTTACGGCGAATGTCGAGCGTTCTCGATCGTCGGCGGTGACTTGCCGAAACGACTGATCGAGGCTGCGAAGAACAAGAGAGCCGTCGACCTCTCGCCGGTCCTTGCGCCCAATCTGCCAATCACATCACCGGGAATCGGTACCGGCAATCACCGTCAAGTCTATCTCAAGATCGACTTTTTGTACTCCGAGTACCTCGATCTGTGGCACCACGCCCATCTGATGGATTCCATGGCCGGAACGCATCTCGTTCCGCCATCGTTCGCACTGCCACCAGAAGGTGCCCAGCCCGCGTACTCCCCCGAGGTCCGTGGTTGGTTGATCGACTACGAAAAGAAGTACGGTCCGCGCGGCTTCAGCAACATGACGACCGAGCAAGTACCGCTCGCCTGGACCAGTGGGCCGGTACGAGTCATCGACGTGAGGCCGCTCGTCGGCACCACCGATGCCAAGTCATGGCCCGCTTCACCCGAGATCACCCCGACTCACATTCAGGCATTCGAGAAGCAACACGGAGACCTGAAGGCGGGCGATGTGGTACTGTTTCACACTGGTCATCTCGACCGGCACTTTAAGCCGCAGCCCAACGGAAACGGAGTCTGGTCCGATCCGCTCGCGGGCAAGAGTGAAGGCTGGCCCGCACCGGGGCCGGACGCATTAGTCTACCTCAAGAGCAAATCCATCCGCTGCGTGGCCACCGACGCCCCAGATCTCGGCGGCGTGAATCCCAAGCAGGCCTTGATGACCTATTGGACACTAGGCAGTCGAGGCATGGTCGGTGTCGAGTTCCTGCACAACGTCAGCCAGGTCCCTAAGAATGGCTACTTTCTATTTGCGCCACTCAAGATTCGAGACTGCCACGGCGGCCCCGGCCGAGCCATCGTTTTAGAGTGACAGCTGGTTTATTGACAGTGTGTCATGAATTGCGGATTGTGGCGCGGAATTTGCCGTTAAACAACCGGACTTGTCGACGGGGACAATCAAGTGTTAGAATTTTATCATGAATACCATCACAGAAATCGAATCGGCCATTGAAAGGCTGCCGCCATCTCAAGTGGATGAATTGGCAGGTTGGCTCAATGCATTGCGGACGCGCCGCCTTGCGCTGTCGAGTGTCGACGCTTGGCTGCGACAAGCCGAAGGAGCCGCTCATTCTGGTACGACGACTTCGAGTGTGATGAATCTCACACGCGGTGAAGAATGAGCGGGTTTCTCGTCGACACGAATGTTCTGCTGGACATCGCCACGGCGGATCCTGTGTGGTTGCAATGGTCGAAAAACCAGTTTCATCTGGCAGTGTCGCAAGGCCCAATTCTGATCAATCCAATCATTTATGCAGCACTGGCACCAGCCTTTCAGAGTTCTGCTGACTTGGATCAATGGCTCGATCCGGTAATCTTCCAACGGCTACCGTTACCGTTTGCTGCAGGATGGCGCGCGGCCCAAGCATTCCTGATCTATAAGCGAGCCGGTGGCACCAAGACATCGCCACTTCCGGACTTCTATATTGGAGCACACGCGGAAGTCGAGAAACTGACACTGATCACGCGAGACGCCAACCGGTATCGTACATATTTCCCTCAGGTGGTATTGATAAGCCCTTAATTGCTCGTGATTGGCAGTGCCGGCGAAGTAGGAACTCCACTCGGAAATTGCGTCAACCCGGATGATCGCCTCATTGCCACCCTACGTCTTACTCAATCGCGCAATACTGACCGCGTTTCGGAACTAATCAGGCGGAATGCAATGCGTCAACAATCGTCCAGACCGCATCGACCCCCAAACCATCAAATGGTTGCCGTCTTTACACGATCTCCTTACAATCCCTCGCGTTCAGGCGATTGCAAAATTGCTCGGGCGAGCCGTGTAACCGGGCACGATGAGATTCTGTGATCTGAATCGCAAAACTGGCAGGAGGAGCGGTCCCGATTTTGAATTTATCACTCAACATCCCGCCGCATGCTGGAATGAAGACTCCATCGTGAGTATCAGCGACATCGATACGTTTGCACCCATGCGACTCCCGTGATGTAGTACAAATACTTATTTCGTACAACACAGTGCCATTCAACGCCGTTAACCCCTTTTTCGCCGCAGAATTCATTGTAGCCAAGATCGCCAGACCTTGGGAATCCGGGGTCAAAGTATGTCAAAGGTCCAAATCTCTGGCGAGATTGGCGACGAGAGGGTTAACGGCGTTGAGTGCCATTCACGCCTGCCACCTTTTCTCTGTCCGTGTGACTTCCAACTTGCCGCGATCGCACTGGCGTATGAATTCTCGTGATTGACAAGACATCTGCGTTTTGTATAGTACAATCAGGCAGTGCCGCATTCTTCCGGAAACAGCCTGTGTGAAAGGACGATTCATGTTCGCGATATTGCTCATGTCAACTCTCCTGGCCGATTTTCCAGCCGCAAGTACCAATAGCGAGTCGAAGTACCCGCAGGTACACGTGAATGGCTTGAGCTGTTTTGATAGCGGTGACTTGGAGTCCGATAATGGGGACTCGAAGAAGGAATTCAAGCTGGAATTTGACGGGAAAGAGAATTACGTCGTGATACCGAAGCTCCGATATAACGGCACGACTCCGATCACCCTGGAAGCTCTTGTAACTCCGTTTCAACGTGATGTCGAGCCGGCAAGAAGTTGCATTCTGGGTAATGTGGAGCTTTCCGGATTAGCGATTCACTACAAGCGATCCGCCTGGATGTTTCATGTCAATGATGGAAGGAACGGCAACGGAGGATACGCAACGTCAGCCTCGGATGGCGCACCGCATTTGAACACGCAGGTGCATGTCGCCGGAGTCTTTGACGGCACAAATGTGCGTATTTACATTGATGGAAAACGGCAGCGTTTCGATGACGACGTTATGTTACCGCACAAGGCATCAATGTTCGATTTCATGATCGGTGCCGATCCGGATCGCCAAGGGAAACCACACCAGTTTTTCAAAGGAACGATTGACGAAGTTCGGATCTCAAAGGTCGCCCGTTACCTGGATAACTTCGAGACAGCTAAAGATCGCTTCATAACTGATGCGGACACGCTCGTGTTGTACCACTTTGACGATGGGGAAGGCGAAGTGGCCAAAGACTCTTCCGGGAATAAAAACGACGGTCAAGTGCATGGTGCGAAGTGGATTAAGGAAACCAAGTGACGCCAGCGAATCGAACCTGAGGATCTCCCGAGAAGCGGTGACAAAGTCCATTGATAAATCAGTGCGGCCGCGACCGGCGAGGCGACTCCGAGGACACCGGGTCGGACAACAAAGGTTAGGGCTCTTTCTTGGTGTTCCTCATGGTTTCATGGTAGTTTCCAGTCCCAATCGAACAGCGCTACTGCGAAAACGGACCAATTACGGTGCCCACCTATCGATCAAATGACTCGGGTGCGCCGAAACAGGAAGAACCAGACAATTCCTGAGAAAATGGCGACATTTAAGAGGATCAAAAGCAGGAATCGCCGATTCATGATCGGTGGCGGCGGGGACGCGACCGGTTGTTCACTTGCGCTAGTTTGAAATG
>JAQGHT010000254.1 GCA_028291565.1 Planctomycetaceae bacterium
GATGCGGGTTTCAGTTGAGGCAATTGACTTGACTGCTTAGGATACGAAGACGGAATATGACAATCTCAGCCATGCGAAGCAGAGTGAGAGCAAAACTGACTGGTTGAGGAAAAAACAACGGCTATCGGAGTCGTAAGATCATTCGCCGGTCGAATTCGGCGTAGATTTGATTGAAGTTCGCAGGGACGGGCCGAGACGGTTGGTTGGTGATTGCCCCGCACACCCCATCCGCCTGATTTCGGTCGATCACGAGAAGGATGGTGGCTGGCATGACGACTCAACGGTACCAAACCGTGTTGCTGTTCGGTGCTCCTGGTGCCGGAAAAGGGACTCAGGGCAAGATTCTCGGACAGATTCCCGGGTTCTTTCACCTTTCCTGCGGAGACGTTTTTCGATCTCTCGATATCAGTTCGCCTGAAGGCAAACTGGTTTACGAAAGCAGTTCGCGCGGCGAACTGGCTCCGGATGATGTAACGATCAAGATCTGGAAGCGTGGCATCGACGCATACACCACGCTGTCGTACTACAAACCGCACGAGGATTTGCTGATTCTTGATGGAATTCCGCGGAATCGTCGTCAAGCGGAATTGATTGAAGAGCACATTGAGGTCAAACATATCATCCATTTGATGTGTTCGGACGAAGAGGCGATGATTCGCCGGATGCGTCGCCGCGCGATTCGTGAAAATCGGGCGGACGATGCGGATGAAAAGGTGATTCGTCGTCGTTTTGAAGTTTATCGTAACGAGTCAGCTCCAGTTCTCGATTTTTATCCCCCATCGATCATTTCCCGAGTCGACGCGATTGGTTCTCCGGCGGAAGTCTTATTGATGGTTCTGGCAAACGTTGTCCCCGTTCAGAATCAACACTTCGGTCGCAAACCCGTATAGTCATGCTCTTCGTATTACTCCCTTGGCGGTTCTTTCCGTGGTTCAACTTGCGGCAAGTTTGTGGCTGATTTGCACCTTGGTGCTGATGTGGCGCATCCGCGGTGAAGTTGAAGGGACAACCTTAGTCGCAGCCTGGCGTTGGGCTTGGAGTGCCTGGTGTCTCTGGTCGGTAGGCTGGTGCTGCGAGTTCATTCCCGCCGTACCGGATGGGGTGCGCGATCAGATCTGGTACGTGGTCGCTCTATTGCTCGTGGCGGCGCTCATTTCCATCCTGGGGGCGAAGCGCCCGGGCTCGCGGGTCTGGACCTGCTTTGTCACGATTCCGATGCTTTTGACTTTGAGTTGGCCGGCTCTTTTTCCGTGGCTGCACGGCTGGCCGCCCGCACCGATGCGGCTGATGGAGCCGGCACTGTGGGCGTTTGCCGTCGTCTGTGTGATGGGGTTGGGAAATTACGTTGGTACAAGGTTTCTGTGGTCGGCATTATGGCTTGGACTCGGATTGTCCTGGCTGGTGATGCCATACTCGGGTTGGGCTCCGGAAATCCTTCCCACGCCAACTGGGTGCCGGATGCGGGCCACCCTGTGTGCCGGCTTGTCGGTGATCTGGCCGTGCCTGTTGGCGGCCAGTTCGCGGGCGTTTCTGGCTCCGTGGGATCGAGTCTGGGTCGACTTCGTCAATATGTTCGGCATCGTTTGGGGCCGCCGAGTCCAGGATCGCTTCAACGAAACCGCCCGAAAATCACATTGGGGCGTGAAGCTCGATTTTTACGGTCTGACTTGGGATGATGTGATTGATGAGACGGGGAACGCGCAAGCCCCGCCCCTTCCGCCAATTCAAACGGCTCAACAAAGAGCCGCACCAGCCTGGACGCCGGAAATGGCCGCGGCACTGCAGTGGTTGCTGCGACGTTTCGTGGATCAGGTCTGGCTGGATAGACGATTGGCGCCACCCCGACGTTCTTACCTGTAATGGTTGTGACAGTATTCGGAGCGCAAGGCACATGTTCGCGATTTGGACTTTGTTAATTGCCAGTCTGTGTGCCGCGCCGGAACCTCCCCGCAGTCCACTTTCGCCGGAAGAAAGTCTCAAGCAATTTCGTCTGGCGCCCGGCTTAAAGATCGAACTGGTCGCAGCTGAGCCGGAAGTCATTGATCCGGTTTCCATTTCCTTCGACGAGCATGGAACGCTATGGGCCGTGGAAATGACCGACTATCCCAATGGTCCGAAGCCGGGACAACCACCCCTGTCACGGATTCGCGCCTTGCAGGACAAGGATGGCGATGGACGCTATGAAACGTCGCGGGTCTTTGCCGATCAGCTGCTGTTCGCGACCGGTGTTCAACCGTGGCGCGGCGGCGTCATCGTCACGCTGGCGGGCGAAGTGGCCTGGTTCCACGATTCCGACGGAGATGGGAAAGCTGACGTCAAGCAGACTTGGTTTCGCGGTTTCGCCGAGCAAAATCCTCAATTGCGAGCAAATCATCCACGGTTGGGATTGGACAATCGCGTCTATATCGCCAACGGGCTGCGAGGCGGAACGATTACGGCCGACGCGAAAGTCTGGGGCAGCGAGCGGGCAGCTCTGCCTTTAACTGGCTTCGATTTTCGATTTGATCCACTCACGGGAGTGGCTGAGTCGGTCTCGGGCGTCGGCCAGTTTGGCTTGACGTTTGATGACTACGGTCGTCGATTCGTCTGCAGCAACCGCAATCCCTGCCGTCAGATCATTCTGGAAGATCACTACCTCAAACGCAATCCGTTGCTGGCCGTCCGGGATGTCGGAATGGATGCGACGCTATCGGGGGCCGATTCGCGCGTTTACCCAATCAGCCGCGCCTGGACGACATCGACTCAACATGCAGGACAGTTCACCGCCGCATGTGGCGTGACCATTTATCGCGGATCGGCGTTACCTGCGGAATACTACGGAAACAGTTTCACGTGCGAACCGACCGGAAATCTGGTGCATCGTGATGTCTTAAAGATGGACGGCGTTCACTATACCGCCGAGCCCAGTGCCGCAACGGTGGAATTCCTGGCGTCACCTGACGAGTGGTTTCGTCCGGTCGATCTGGCAAATGGACCAGACGGCGCCTTATACGTTGTGGACATGTATCGCGCGGTCATTGAACATCCCGAATGGGTGCCCGCAGAATTGAAGAATCGTCCCGACGAGCGGGACGGCAGTGATCGCGGCCGTATTTATCGCATCGTTGCGGATGTTGCAACTGGAACAAAATTGCCTCGAGAGGCTGTTCCGGTCGACCTGGTCGCACGACTCGCTCATCCTGATAGCTGGCAGCGTGACACCGCAGCCAGGCTGTTATTTGAACGACAGAACAAGGCCGATATTCCCTTGCTTGTCGAAGCCACGAAATCGTCTCCGTCACTGCTGGCTCGATTGCGGGCTTATTGGCTGCTGAACGGATTAGGAGCGGACATTCCGACGCTCGCGAACGGACTTCTGGACACATCTCCACGCGTTCGAGAACAAGCCCTGATACTGGTTGAGCGGGATTTGAAGAACCATCCTCTGATTGTTGAACGCGTTCTTCGATTGTCTCGCGATGAGGATGCGCGCGTCCGATTTCAGGCGGCATTAAGCTTGGGTGGAGTCCAATTCACACCGGCCGTCGCGGAAGCGCTCGCAGCAATTTATCTGCACGACGCGCAAGACGAATGGACACGTCGCGCGGTCTTAAGCTCGATCGGCCAGGATCCCGTCGCCCTGCTCATGGCTCTTGCTCCAAGCTTCACTCAGCAAGGCAAATCGGCCCCGAAACAGCTTGTAGCTGGCTTAGAAGAACTGCTGCATTTGATCGGCGCCAAGCATGATCCCCAGCCCATTTCGGACATCTTGACCAAAGTTCTAGCCCGGACTGACGACAAGTCGTTCCAGTCTGCCATTGTCCTGGGCCTTTACCGAGGGATCCAAAGCCGCAACGGCCAGGACCCGGCGGTATTCATCCAGAAGGCCGTGACTGACGCCACGCTGCTCGAACCAATTCAGGCCGTGTTCCAGTCCGCGTTATCGCGGGTTCAAGCCCCGGCAGAAAGTGTGGAATCGCGACTGGAAGCCCTCTCACTCGTACAATATATGAATTGGAATTCAGCCGGACCGTCGTTGATGAAGCTGGCGACAGAAGAAAAAGTCCAGGAACTGCGCGTCCGGGCCATCGATGTTCTGGCCGGTTTCGAATCTCCGGACCTGGTCGGACAATTATTGACGACTTATGCCACTCAAACTCCAGTCGTTCGCAGAGCGATCCTGCGGCTTCTGCTAAGATCACCAGCTAGAATACAGCATCTCTTCGCGGCCATTACCGCGCGTCAAGTTGCCTTAGCTGAACTTGATCCGAATCAGGTTCGGATGCTGACCAATCATCCCGATGCCGGGATCAAGCAGCAGGCTCAAGTGCTGCTGGCGGCACTGGTGCCCCAGGACCGGCGGGATGTTCTGGAAAAATATCAAGTCGCGTTAAAGCGTGAGGCCGTGCCGGAACGCGGACGCATCGTCTTCGAGAAAAACTGTGCGACGTGTCACCAGATTGGAAAACTTGGAGTTGTTGTCGGTCCCGATATTGCCGATTCACGAACTAAAACTCCGGCGCAGTTACTCACCGATATCCTCAATCCCAATCAGGCAATTGACAATAACTATGTCAGTTACACGATTGTCACAAAAGACGGGAAACAGGAGACTGGCTTCATCGCAGCCGAGACGGCATCGTCCATCACGATGAAGCAGGCCGAAAATAAAACTTTGCAAATCTTGAGACAGGACATTGAAGAACTCAAGTCGAACGGGATTTCTCTGATGCCCGAGGGGTTGGAGAAAAACATCAGCATTGAGCAAATGGCGGATTTGATTTCGTTCGTCAAAAACTGGCGCTATCTGAATGGTCAGATTCCGATCAAGGTCGGAATGCCGTAGTCCGATTGTCTGGTCATTTGCGCATGCACCGCTGGTTGACGCAAAACGTGAGTTTTGCAGTCGTGCGGTTTTGACTCGGTGAGTGTTCCTTGTAGATCGTCTCACAGGGATTGAAATCACAAATTCTTCAGCTTTTATCGCATTGTCAGTTGATTCGTGGCCGCGGTGTGGTCCCCCTTCAATGAATTCGACAGTGATTCTTGCACGTCTCTTAAGACTCTTACATTCGCGTAATATCTGAATTGCGGTCAATCACCTGTTGCCGCCGAGTCGGTCGACGTTGATAATGATTGACAGGTGCAGACGTTCTGTCAGCCATTTCGAACCATCGTTCTGAAAGAATTCGGCATGCCTCTCACAAAGTTAATTGCTGGGACGATGCATCGGACGGCTGTTCCCGTCGATTCAGACAGCCGGGCCGCAGATTACGCACTGCGACAATACCTGCTGGAAAATGTTGTGCTGGCCGAAACCCTGCGCAGTATGCGGCATGGAATTCAGGTGTTTCTGAGTTATGCTCCGCGTTTATTTGTCAGCAAATGCATTGACGGTCGCGTCCACGGCAGTGACGGCAAAGGTTATCCGCCGACCACGGTCACGTTCTCCCGCACGGATGGTAACCGGGTTGCGCTGACTCCCGAGAACATTCACTTTTGGAATCGCGTCAACAGCGTCGTGCTCAGTGCCAGGCGCAACACCCCCGATTGTCCGGCGTTGTTTATCGCGTTGGGACATTACGCCCATATTGGCCGCGGCTGTGCGGCGCACCACGAGGATAATTCCGCAGCTCTCGCTGCAGTGGCAGAGCAAGCCGCCACGCTGCAGGCGAAATATAAACAGCGTGATATGTACGTGATGTTCGGTATGACCAACACTGATGATGGAGCTGAACGACTGATTTTCCTGGACGGACATGAATTAGACACGGCAAATGTCATCGAGACGCTCGATACGCCCAGAATGCCGTTAAAGTCGGCGGCTGACGTGTTTCAGGATTCATTCCTGGACCGTCTCGTGGATGATGCCCCGACCGATCACAGTTTGGGAGGCCGCAAGCCGAGACAGATCGTCCACGGTCCCGATGCACGGATGTTTCATGATTTGCAATCCAAGATCGCCATGGAGACCTATCTGCTGCAGGATGTCTCGCGTGTAATTCACAATGGCTCACGGAACAACGTGGTGTTTCAACAGCGAATTTTCACCGAGATTCGTGACCGCTTGTCCGCAGTCCACGATCTTCCCGAACGATTGCTGGCACCTCTGGTCTATCAGACGCTGTGGAATATGGCTCATACGTTGCATGAGCGGGAGCGACTTGCCAGTGTGTCCGAAGCTGTCCGGCGGCGTGAATTGGAACACGCTGAGGAAAAAGTCGGATATGGCGAAGGTTTTGAAATTGCCGAACGGAATCGTCTTGTTTTGGCGAAGCCGGGACGGGGTGATGATCAGCTGGCCCTGCAAGTGGCTCGAAAGGTCTTGCTTGCCAATCGCGAACGGGATCGCCAGCCGCATCCTCCGCTGGTGCACGTGAATGTTGAACTTGCTGGAGACGTCGACAGTTGGGAAGCCTTTAATCGGGATGTTCTGGCACCGCTACTGACTCGAGTGGATAATGTCCACAACGTTTTCGGCGAAGACTGCCGGGTCCTGACATCATACTCCCGAACCAGCGAGAAATGTTTTTACCCGGTGCGGATCAATTCCGATTTGGAACCACATTCGAAAGTCACCGATGATCCCCGGGAATGTTTTCCCGTAGATGTCACACGCGGACTGACCAACCAGAATTTCCACCGCCAGCAGCTCGCACTGCGTGAGCAAGTCTATAAGCATATGATGCTCCTGGAAGCCACTGGTGAAGAGCGAGGAATTCCAGACGAGATGGATTTGTGAGTGTTTTACCGCGCCCGGTTAAGAATGAGACGTTTGATCGC
>JAQGHT010000257.1 GCA_028291565.1 Planctomycetaceae bacterium
CTCATCCGGACAAAGTGCGAACAGCAGCGGTCCCCAGGAAGACTGTCCAACACCGGCAATGCCGCGTTGACGCAACCAATCCACGAGAGTCGCCATCCGCGGAGAAGCAAACACGCCCCCCTGAGCCGGCGCGAAATACTCGCCAATCAGCCATCCGAACTGGAAGAGCGCTTCGGAACAGGCATCGAAATCGGCTTCATGAACTGCAGGCAGCAGCTCCAGCAATACGGTCCGACAGAGGGCTGCCGACACCGCATCTGACATGGGTTGAAGCGAGGCAAAAGCGGCGATTTCGGCGGTTCCTGAGAGTCCACGTTCATTCGGAGGACTAATCAGGACGATCCGCCAGTCGGCCGGAAAGTCGACGCGCGCAACCACCGGAGAGATCTGGTCAGACGATCGTTTGCCCGCCTCAACCAACAATCCTCCGTTGTGAAATCCATGGATCCCCAACGCGGACCGCAAGCCACGACCGGCAAGTCGCGCGAGCGACGTCGAGTCCAATCCGGGAGCATTCGAGTGCAGAATATTCTGAATTGCAACCCATGCTTGTGCGACAGCCAATCCCAATTGTGTCCCAGATCCGAGACCCACGTGGGCTGGAATAACCGAGTCCAACTGCCAAGACACTCCAGCCTGACCTGGATTATCTTGACGCAAATCGACTTCGCGACAGCGACGTGCGATGTCCATCACTCGGGGCATCCAGGCGGTTGGCCCCACATATTCATCGACCGCAGCGCAATCGGTGTTGGCGCTTGACGGCAGTCTGGTGGCCGACACTTGAAATCCAGGCTGCTCCACCATCAGACCCACGCCGCCGAACCGTCTTGGAGCATTCGGCGCATGGGCGAGCAGGCCGAAATGCAGCCGAGCACCAGTCGTGACGATCACCTTTAACATCTTTTGCACTTTACTCGGTCCGCCACAACCAGATCAAAGATTCGGGCAGAATGGCCCCGCCATGCTCACCATTGTGGCCGCCATCACTTCCAACAAACTTGAAATCATACTTCTTAAACTGCAGCGCCTTCTCCATCTGCAGATTGGCCAACCACCAGTTGCCATGTTCATTATCGACATCGTTCGACCCGTCTTCCAGAAAGACACGCAGGGGCTTATTCTCAGTCTTGCGAATCAGTGCCGGATAGACGTGCCCGCCGCGAATGTTGGTGAAGCTGCCAACATGGCTCAGGACTTTGCGAAAGGCATCGGGACGCTGCCAGGCGACAGTAAAGGCACAGATTCCGCCTGATGAGATCCCGCAAATCGCACGTTTGTTCGGATCGTCAGTCAATTTGTAGGTCTTGCCGACTTCCGGCAGGATCTCTTCGATCAAAAATCTCGCGTATTGATCGCTCAGCGTGTCGTATTCAAAACTGCGATTATTGGCGCTCCAGGCGATCGCGGGAATGTCGTCCCCTTTGTGACCCGGATTGATAAAAATACCAATCGTGACCGGCATTTTTTTCTGCTGAATCAAATTGTCGAAAACGACAGGAGTTCGAAATTGCCCCTTTCTCCAACATAGGCATGGCCATCTTGAAAGACCATGACGTTCGCGGCTGCCGAGCCGTCATATTGGGCTGGCACATAGATCCAGTATTTGCGAGTCGTCCCCTCGAAGACCTTGCTTTTCCATTCGTGCTCGGTGACTTTGCCTTGAGGAACCCCATCGTGCCGTTGCGAATCGGTCCCCAGCTTGAACTTCGGTTCGTCTGCGGCGGAAGCAAAGGAACACAGACTCAAACACCACAGAACTGCCAGGGTGGCACGTTTTAATCTGGACATAGTTTCTCTCTTGAAGTCGGGAAATTCGCAGGCGCGATCGGGCAGACCGGAAGAGATTTTCCTAGTCTGGCGCCAGTTGTCGAAAGTCGTCGCCTCGATGTCAAGGAGAGAGCGTGATTCGGCTATTTATGCAGAATCAGTTTACCGTTTCGAGTCACACGCAAGCGATAGATTTCGTCGCCGTGTCGGATACAAACCTCCGTTTGGCCACAAAGCAACTCATCGGAGGTCAACTCTCGGAGCTTGCTGTTGGAAGTCTGCGGTGCTAAGGACGGTGATTTCTGCTCGCCTCCAGGATCCAAATCGGAGTCTTCTGGTTTCATTCTGTGAAATCCCGTGCGGAAGAACGGCTTTGAATGGAGTGCATACCATGGACTGCTGCAGTCATCTCGAAACCTCGAACCCGGATCTGTTTCCGCGTCCCCAAATCCAAACTTGGTCCGCTGCCAGATTCAAAATCGACCTGGGATCGCGCGCTAAGCCGGACCTACACAAATGATACTGAGACTCAGTCTCACTTGCAATCGACTGACTTGATCTGACGATATACGGCCTTCTCGGCGAGTGTCCAGCACAGGCCAGAGGGTCTTGCTGGAGTAAAGCTGCAACGATTGGACGCGGCAACAAGTTGCCGTATCACGCTAGAATTCAGAAGAAGCTTCAATGCTGTCGCGAAAACCTGTGGGCTGACACTCACCATACGCTGGAGAGGAACAGAGCGCAGTGGTGATATCGCGCATGGTTAAGAATGAGACTTTTCATCGCGGGTATAAGTATTTAAAGACAGTCATTCGTTGCCGCGAACAGTACAAAACGCTCCCGTTTCAGATCGACTTCAAAAATCGGACCAGATCTCGCAGATCATTCTGGTCCAATTCGGTCCCTCCCGGATGGTGAAAGTCTGAGAAGACGCTCTCCAACGATCGCGCTCGATTATCGTGAAAAAAACGCCAACCCTGGCTGACTCCGCGCAAAGACGGAGGATTGAATTTTGTCTGCCCCTGCTCGTCACGCAGGCCGACGTCATAACTTTCATGAGAGGAATAGACGAGCGGTGGAATATGGCACAATTGGCATTTGAGCGTCTCAAATAGGTGTTGCCCACGCTGAAGACTCATGGCATCCGTCGCATCGTGGGGCAGGGGGGCCACGGGAGGCGGGGCTGGCAAGGTATGCAAAAAAGCAACGAGATCACGGACAGCTTCCGCGCCAATTTTCTCACCATGCATCGTTTCGATTTGTGATTTCTGAACTTGCTCGTGCAGATTGGCAACCTCGCCATTCCACGCCCAACGGTAAGTCAGCGCCGTGCCCAACAACGTCAGGATTCGCTTGGGTGTACCGCTCGACTTATCGCCGAGCGTGTCCGCAAGCAGTCCGTTTGTATGCCCGTCAGGATGGCAGCTATGGCAACTCAACCATCCGTCGCGCGAGATCTTCGCATCAAAAAACAGTCGCTCGCCTCGATCCTGGGCGACTGACGGCCCCTTGGTTCCCAGGGAGATCGTTGCGTGAACGCTGAAACGATCGGTATCCACCAGGGAAATCGAATCATCCAGCGAGTTCAAAACAGCGACCATTTTTGTTCCAGGCTTGCGCACAACCACCGTCGGACGTCGCCCAACCAGAATCCGATGAATTGCAGGGTTTCCGTGATTTGGACTTTTCATCACAGCCAGTTCATTCACGCCAGACAAGGCAATCGCCAGACAAGCATGGTCAAGAACCGCAATTCCGGCCGGATCGCCAGCTCCGTCCCCTTTGCGCCCCAGTTCCTGCCGGGGCAACGAAAGGATCGGGACTTCAGACAGTTCAGAATTTCTTACCGAATCGGCGCGCGGAGAAAAACTGTCTACATCGAGGCTCGACAAGACGTTTTGCATCAACAGTCCGCGCTCGATATTGTCCTGCGAGGTTAACAATCGCTGATTCAAAACTTGATACGTTAATAGAGTCTGTCCGGTCAGCGGGTCCCGTCCCAGGCCACGAATATTATGACCATCGATTAACCGGGTCCCCACAATTTGTCCGGACAACAGGTCGACGAGTGCCAAATGCCCGCCGAATCCATCAGCCACCACGACACGCCGACCATCTTGCGCGATGGACTGCAGCCGCGGTGGAAACGGAATCTCGATTCGACGCCACGGCTTGGAGTGAATCAACAGACGGTCCGCAGAATTGACGTTTTCGGCGGATACTGCAGGAACGGCGTCCGGATGAATGGATTCCAGGTCAAAAACATCAACACAGTGGGACCACAACGCAGCGACAGTCGCGTAGCGGCCGTTGGGTGTGACGGCAACTGTGACTGAGCCGGGACTGATCTTGAGCCGCCAAACAACTCTTGCCTGCCCGTCTTGCCAGGTGAACCGGATCAGTTCCTCATGTCCAGCGTCAACGACCACAGCTTGTCCGGCAACCGGTAATGCCGCCAGACTTGTCAGACTGTTGCCGACCTGGAGTTCATGAATCACTCGGCCGGCGGACAGATCAACAAATGACAGAGAACCGCTCCGCTGATTGGCGACACAGAGTGTCTTACCGGCATCAAAGAAAATTGCATCCAGCGGTCGTCTGTTCCGGACTTCCTGTGACGAATCGCGCGGGGCGGGAGCGCGATCTTCGACACCAGCCGAGCGGCGTATCACGAGGAGTGATGCAACGGCAATCACGCCTACGCAAATCAGAAATCGAATTTTCAACAACTTCAGCAACATGGATCAATAACAATGGTTCGGATTCAGTCCGATGATTCTGGGAGCTGAGTGGGAGAATGACTTCAGCAGAAATACCCATCACTCGCCAAAAAGTTCGCGACCTATGGGTGACATCGCATAAAACCACGAATTTCCGTTTTCGAGTCGGCGCCCCGGTTTCGGCCACTGTGGACAGGCCGTGTCGAATCGCAGCCGCCACCTGATGCGCGAATTCAACGCGCAAACAACCGATCAAAGCGTTGTATTGTCCTATACAATCGGCGTTTTGTGCTTTTCGCCGGCAACCTCACGAACATATTCCGGCACCGCATATCCTGGAAGCCGTGTTCGCAAAGTCGCAATCAAGTCGCGGCCGTACGGTTCCGTCACTTCAAAGTGAGCCGTTCCTTGAACGCGATCCAATTGATGTAAATAGTATGGCAGAACTCCCAGATCGACTAGGCTTTCGCAAAGACGGATCAGCGTTTCGGCATTGTCATTGACGCCTTTTAACAGGACGGCCTGATTTAAGACGGTACAGCCAGATCTGACCAAGGTCTTCAAAACGGTCGCGCACCGTCCGGACAGTTCTTGCGGATGATTTGCGTGAACCACAACAATTGGCGTCAGTCGACCGCCGGTCAGGATTTCCAACAATCGAGTCGTCACTCGGTCGGGCAAGACAATGGGCAGACGCGTATGGATTCGCAGCCTTTGCACATGCGGCATCGCCTCGATCCGCATGATCAGATCGCTCAGACGCTGGTCAGTCAGCATTAAAGGATCGCCGCCACTCAAGATCACTTCATGGATGGTGGTATCGTTGCTTAAGACATTCAGTGCCTGGTCCCAATCTGCGAGCCGTTTGGGATCGTCTGCATATGGATAATGTCTTCGGAAACAATAGCGGCAGTGAATTGCACACGATCCAGTTGTAATCAGCAGTGCCCGGCCGTCGTACTTGTGGAGCAAACCCGGTGCTCGCTTTGCGTCATGGTCTCCCACGGCATCCAGGACAAATTCGGCGGCCACAATTTCTTCCGCCCCCAATGGCAGAACCTGCAACAGCAACGGATCTAGCGGATTCCCTCTTTCCATCAGATCCACATAACCGCGCGGTACCAGGAGTGGAAAGAGTTTCGCCGCCCGTCGGGCCGGTTCACGAAACTCCGGTCCCAGTTCCAGCAAATCAGCCAGTTCGTCCGGATCTCGAATGGCCTGAGCCATTTGACGTTGCCACGAGTCCAGATTCCGTTGCGGCCGAGACTCTTCTGTCGGTCGGATCAAAATCGTCATTGCCGCCTTCATTGAGGATGAACTTGAATACAATTGCTTTCCCAATCGCGATTCCCATGCGGAATCTTCCGGCAGGGAATTCTTCAGCGCCGAAATCGTGACGACGGAAATCGGCGATTTCGAGCGATCAACCCCGGTCGGCCCAATTCGCGATGAATCAAACACCGAGAATCATTCCGACCAACACCGTGTCGAGCCGTAGCGCCAAATCACAAATGGAAACCTGAATAATAGGGAATCGGCCAGTCGGCAAACAGCACGCTACATCGCCTTTCGCGAGATCCGGCAGTTCTGAGCTCCAGCTTCAATCAAAAGCCTGATTATTTCCGCATTTTCCACTCGTGGCCGCAGCCCTGCTCCAAATCCCCGAACTTAACAACGATGTCCGGTCCAAGTCAGGAAAATCTGTTAGAGCCCGCACAAACCGCATTCTCGACACGGGAATTTTCCAAGTGGATTATCCACTATAACCGATATTTCGGGTACATCGCGTCATTTCGATGCCAACGGCTTTGCGACCACCCTGAAAAGTGGGCGGCAAAGTCTGACCCGTTTCAAATGGTTCGGGCCGGCGACAGATCGCCGTTCAGAGCCATGAGAGCAACAAGCCTCGCTTCGTGTCGTACCAGGGAAGATCGCTATGGCAAGCAGGAACTGGCTCAGCTGTCTCATGGGCTGGATTCTCCTCGTGGGAACCAGCTTCATGCAGGCGGCCCACGGGCAGGAAGACTACGGCTACGGGGGCGGTTATGGGGGCGGCTATAATGGAGCCCCTGGCGGCGCTTACTACGGAAACGGCTATGCCGGTGGTGGCACGACAATTGTCGATGACGGCACGGCACCGTTCGCGGCCCCCGGTCCGTTCGACTATCCGATCGTGAAAGAAGGTGCGGATCCCTATTGGGTCGCTCCAACTCCGCAACAACCCACAGTATTTTCCAAAGCGGACCCCTTTCAATCGGCTTTTCGATCCTACGAAGGGTTCTTCTTCAGAACAGATTATTTGCTGTGGGACTACACACGACCGGGCAATAACTTGCTTGGAGCCCCACAGTCCGGGCTGGTTGACCCACATGATCCATTTCAGGTGTTTGACACGAGCACATTTCCGTCCACGTTGCTCGGTACGGCCAGTGTTCCCAACCTCGATCAGTTCAAACTGCGAAACAATAGCGGTGTACGGGGCACAGTTGGCATTCCATTGGTTTTCGGTTCGAGTGAAAGCAGCATTTTCACGATGGGCCAGGCGCAAGACGTGTTCCTGGATACGTCACTCCTGGGCACGGCCAAGCAACCTTTTGCCGCAACGACGACTTATGTCAACGGAGCATTGGGCGATAACGTGCTGCTGTACAACGATAGCTTCAAAGCCGTGTTCAATTCGAAATTGTGGGGAGCGGACTCAAACCTGTTCTTCAATGGCCCAAGTTCTCAATACTTCAGCTTCTCTCCCATGGTCGGTTTTAAATACCTGGACTT
>JAQGHT010000259.1 GCA_028291565.1 Planctomycetaceae bacterium
AACCGGCGATTAGCCGGATTACAATCCAACCAGCCGCGTTGGAATTGCGCGGGGTTCGCGCACAGCACGGATTGCTGGTCACCGCGGAAATGAAAAATGGTCAACTGCGCGATGTCACGCGAGAAGCCGCTTATGTTGTCAAACAGGCAGAACTGCTGAAGGTTGAATCTTCCGGACAATGCATCCCGCTACACGACGGCCTGACGGAAGTCACCGTCAATTTTGGAGGTGCCTCTGCTAGCATTCCAGTGACGATCAGCGGCCTGCAGGAACCGCGTCCGCCGTCGTTCAAACAAGAGATCATCCCTCTCTTCACCAAATTCGGCTGCAATCAAGGGGCCTGCCACGGCAAACAGGCCGGACAAAATGGCTTTCGATTGTCGTTACGCGGCTACGCTCCGGAACAGGACCACGAATGGAACACGCGGGAATTCCTGGGCCGACGCATCAGCCGTACGATTCCTGATGATTCACTGATTCTCAGAAAGCCACTGGGACAAATGCCACACGCTGGTGGCCGGCTGTTTTCCGAGAATTCTCGAGCCCACCACTTATTGCGCGCCTGGATTGAAACCAACCTGCCGGGCATCGTGCCCGACGAGCCTCAGGCCGTGAAACTGCAAGTGTTGCCCGGCAGCCGAACGCTGGTGACCGGGCAAACTCAGTCGATGCTGGCACTCGCTCAATTCAGCGATGGCAGCATCCGCGACGTCACCTGGCTGAGTCAGTTTTTTTCCAATGACGAAAGCGTGCTGGAGGTTTTGCCCGGCGCAATTGTCAAAGCCTTGCGACCAGGCGAAACGGCAGTGCGAGTCCATTTCCAGCAGTTGGTCGAGGTCCAGATCTTTACCATCCCCCACGACACCCCTGCCCCGCCGGAAATGTTTGCCAGCCGAAACAATGCTCTCGACGAGCACGTTTTCAACAAACTCAAACAATTGCAGATTCCCCCCGCCACACTGTGCGATGACGCCACGTTCTTGCGTCGCGTCATGCTCGATACACTGGGCACACTGCCTACTGCGGAAGAAATTCGCAAGTTCATGGGTGATCCAGCCACCGATAAGCGAAGCAAACTGATCGACAGCATCCTGCAACGCCCGGAATTTGTCGATTATTGGACACTTCAATTTAGTGACATGTTGCAGAATCGCAAGGAACGGGATCACGACGTTCGCGGTGATAAAGGAGTCCGTTCGCTGCATGCCTGGCTCCGCACCCAGGTCGCGGCGAATCGCCCCTGGAACGAACTCGCGGCCGCCGTTCTGACTGCCACTGGAGACTCATTCAAGAACCCCGCGGTAGGGTACTACATCGTCACGATTGGCGAGAAGCGGCAAGCGGAGCAATCCGAAGTCGTCGATTCCATTGCCCAAGCATTTCTCGGGACTAGAATCGGGTGTGCGCGGTGCCACAATCATCCGCTGGAAAAGTACACTCAGGATGACTATTACCATTTCGCCGGCTTCTTTTCGCGAGTCTGGCTTGATCGTAAAGAACCCAAAGATGGCCCGACGCTGCTCTCGATCGGGAACGAACATATCAATAATCTGAATCGCGAACTGAAGGATTCCGAACAACGGCTGATCCAGACTCAAGCCGCTGTGACTGGTAAACAAGGAGACGAACTGAAGCAGGCTGAAAGTAAAGTGACGGAAATTCAGCGGCATCTCGAAGGGTTGAAGAAACGCATCGCCGAAGCTCAGCAGCAACCGGTTGGAGTTGGTCAGCCAAGGACGGGAAAATTCGTCGCCGCCCGGCCACTCGACCGTAGCGAGACGACAATCGCAGCAGGCCAGGATCCTCGCGTGCTGCTCGCGGCCTGGATGACTCGGCCGGAAAATGAATCCTTCAGCGGCAGCTTAGTGAACCGCTTGTGGCGGCATTTCCTGGGGGTGGGTCTGGTCGAACCGGTCGACGATTTGCGAGCCAGTAATCCACCTTCGAATCCCGAACTGTGGAAACTACTCAATCACGAATTTGTCAGCCACGGTTTTGATGTGCGACACGTCATCAAGTTAATCCTGAATTCGCGGACCTATCAACTGAGTGCCGTGACGGCTGCGGCCAACGAATCGGACCGCCGGTTCTATTCCCACTATTATGCCCGCCGACTGCCCGCCGAAGTGCTGCTGGATGCCATCAGCCAGGCGACGGGCGTACCAGAGCCATTCCAGGGTTACCCGCTGGGAATGCGAGCCATTCAATTGCCGGATCCGCGAGTCAATTCGTATTTCCTGAGTTTGTTCGGCCGCTCCGAACGAGTCACCGCGTGTGCCTGTGAGCGTAGCGGTGACGTCACCCTGCCACAATTGTTGCACTTGCAGAATGGTGACTTCTTAAATCGCAAAGTCTATTCACAGGAAAATCGGATGGCGTCCTTATTAAAGGAAATTCCGGACGATGCAAAAGTCCTGGAAGAGTTATATTTATTGACTTTGGGCCGAGTTCCAATGGATGCGGAACGAGCGGTCGTGCTGGAAACGCTCAAATCGACCAGTCGCGACGCTCTGTTTCGCGACGTTTTGTGGGCATTGCTGAACACTAAAGAATTTGCCTTTAATCACTAGGTTGTAAACAAAACTGCTCCCTTCGCCTCGGTACTCCGGGGAGAGGGGGGAAAAACAGTCAAATGCAAGGTTAACCCGCTCTTAGTTATTTGGAATCACCATATATGTTGTATCGCCGTCATTTCCTTCAGGCGGGTGTCCTGGCCCCCTTGGGGCTTTCATTATCACACGTGTTGTCCCTGGAAGCGCGCGCCGAAACGTCGAGTTCCGCGAAGGCAAAATCGGTCATTCTGGTGTATCTGGGGGGCGGCCTGTCACATCACGACAGCTTTGACCTGAAGCCCGATGCGCCGGCGGAAGTCCGTGGCA
>JAQGHT010000275.1 GCA_028291565.1 Planctomycetaceae bacterium
GAACCCTGGGACAGTGAGCACAACCAGAAATTGCTCGCGAAAATGCCGGCGGAGTTTCGATCTCCACGGGATCAGGCCGATTCCCGGAACACGTCCTACTTCGCCCTCGTAACACCGGGCTTCAAACCGCAACAGCTTCCCGGCGGCGGCGCCAGTCTCGCGGGACCTGCAGCAGCAGGCGCTCCTGGATCGGCCACGAGCCCCGGGACGGTCGCAGACTCAGGACCGCCCACTCACGGAGTGCAGTACCAATGGGGTACGGTCTTTTCGAATCCTAATGGAACGAGCCTCCTGGATATCAGTGATGGAGTGTCCAACACCGTGGCGCTGGTTGAGGCCAAGCGGGTTGTCTTGTGGACGAAGCCGGAAGATATTCCCTACGCTGCCGATCAACCAGTGCCGAAGTTGGGCGGCTGGTTCGCCGAGGGCTGGCACGCCGGTTTTGCGGACGGCCGGGCCGAATTCATTGCGAACGACAATCCTGACACGACCCTGCGAGCATTGTTCACGATAGGTGGCGGCGAAAATGTCACCCCGCGCCTGGTCGGGAACCATTCACCAAAAATGCAAGAACAGGCAAAGCCAGCGGGACACTAGTGGGATAATGTGTAATTCTTCGAGTACGGCTTCTGGTAGAACATCGAAGCTCACGAGGCAAACGGTCAAACAGCCAGGCCTCGAATCGGGTCCCACTTCTATGAAACTCAGACGTCTGGCATGTGACTTGGCGTTGGCTGGAACTCGGCAGACGGCAAGACTGACCGCGGTCACTGAGGATGAATTAGTGGAGTCGGTAGAATTCGTGAAGCATACCTCTGAAAGGGGGCAGGCACCGCGAATTGAGTCGAGAGGTTGCCGATCTTCGCCGTATCGTCAATGACATTTAAAAGTCGAGGTCTGCCGATGTCGATGGCTCAGAATCAAAAGGCACCAAATGATCAGTCCTCTTGCAATCAAACGAAACGAGGCAAAGAATGAAGGTCTTCTTCAAGCACCTACGTGTTTCTCTTGGGATTATTCTGCTACCACCGCAACAGCCTTCACTCCGCCATCACTAAAGCCGACAAACAACACCGTACTATTGCGGGCTGCCCCAATGGCGGTAATCTCTGCCTCAGGAAACCGAACTTTCCCTTGAACTTTCAGATCGGGCAACGATAATGCATAAATCGTATTGTCGACATCCACAACAAACACTCGGGTTCCCTTCGAGTTCACGATCGGTGCCCAAGCTGCATCCGACAACACATCAGACGATTCCAATCTCGGCCCGAGTGTCCGTTTAGCGAGAACGCCGCCGCGAGTATCAATCACTCGAATTGAGAATTCCTGATCATTAACTTGAGTCGCATAGACATACGATTCCTGAGCGACATGTTTCGGTGCGTGCTTCGGAATCGCGTCCACTTCCTTAAGCACTTTCGACGACACGCATTTGCCGGTCTGAAGCTCAAATACTTTCCAATGCGATTGCTTGTCTTCATTTACCAAACACGAAATTCGGTTCCCCTCACTGACACAGTCCCCAACATCATCACACGAGTCGACTCATGCCGTACGCCATGCATCTGCCAGGCTCCTGATCCATGGTTATTCGGACTTCGGCAGATTCTTCAGTGTCAGACTGAGCATGATCAGCGACCAGCCATTGAAAAGCATGTCAATACCGATGAATGTTCCGATAACCCACAGGCCAGAGACTGGCCAATCCGGCAAGATGATGACGCCCAGCGCCACATTGATGGCGCCATGGATCAACATCCAGATCGTGTTGGGAAATCGCATGGCAATCGCGGCGGCGACGCGAAAAATGCCGCCAATAATCAGTAACATGGCGATCATTAAGGTCAGTGCGAGAGCCGTCGCTCCGGGGTGTGCCACGACCATTAATCCCACAATCGTATAGAATATTCCCATCAGCAGGTCGAGAAAAAATCCGGCCCAGGCTTTGAAAGTGAAGGCATGCAGTGTCTGCATGATGCCCCCAAATATCATCAGCCAGCCAATAAAGATCATTGTGACCAGCGTCCAAAAAATCGAGGTCGCCAGAGCCAGAGTACCGAGCACGACCAATAAGACACCCAGCCCGAGAATCCATCCAGAACGCTTTCTTAAATCACCTATTCCGACCTGGTGTAATTCGATGCTGGTGTCAGAATTTACCAATGACATGTGATTCTCTTTCTGTTGCTGCGGACGAATGAGCCCAACTGCGGGGATTCGGGAAAAAGCCGTCCCGCAGCCGACTTGGTGTGCTACCTGTGCGAAAACGACTCAACTGAGCCGCACAAGACTTCGACTTTCCGGGCTTGTTCTCGCAGCATTATCCTTTTCGAGCGATCAGGCCGGTGTAATTGGGATTGAGTGGATGGTTTCGGTATTGATGCACAATCCGTACCGAGAAACCAATCTCCCGCAACATTTGAGCGAACTCTGCACCGTCATAGAGTTGTTGACAGTGAGTTGCTTCGTGACGACGATAAGCCGTGTCGATCTTGCGAAAGGTCACAATTCGCCGGGTCAGCGAGTTTCGCGCGGGATCTTGTCGATACTCAACCAGGCAGGTCCAGTCAGGCGTCTTTTTGAATACCTGCTTGACTCCACTGGATCGGCCTGGCTCGGCCACATCGAGAATGAGCAAATCCGCCCGGTGGCAATCGATTGAAGACGGTTGCGCAGAGCCGGCGTACGGACTGTAATGAGTTGGTCTCGTCAAACAGATCATTGAACACTTCCCCTAATGCCGTGACCGCCTGACATGCGGGGATTGGAAAATCGAGGAAGAACCTGACAAAGAATTCCGCTTCGGGAACGCGCTGCCTCGCGATCTCGATCATGGCCACGGAAATGTCGACACCGACCACGGGTGCCAAACCTTGGGCATCAGGCCACAAACAAAGCGAACCGCACCAATCTCTGGCAAGATTGGCGACAGAAATCGCTCATAGCGCTGCCTGAATCTGTCCCACTTAATTCCGCCTGCGGGAACGTCTATTGGTGCGCGCTTCCTGATGAAATTCTTCAGACGGATGTCCGTCATCAGTGTGCAGATTCATCCCGGAAACACTGCTGCCGACGAGTACAGCTTCTTCGGGTTCTGGTTCGGGTCCCAGGTCCTGAACCTCGGCTGTGGGTTCATATCGATGGGGACCGAGTAGTTCCTGCTCCGATTCCAACCAGAATTCCAGTCCATCGCCACTTGGCCTGCCAGCCTGCTCCCACTTGTGATACGCCGCTTCTCGAATTGCCGCCTCTTGTTCGCTACTGATCATGCTACTTGTCCTCCGTAAATTCTCACGATCAACATTTGCCTGACCCAAGGCATCTGTTGAGTAGTTTCCCCAATTGCCGCCCTGAAAGTCAATGATATTGTTGGCGGGCAGCCGCTGGATTTCGCTAAACCATTGTAAGATCCAGGCTTTGTTATGCAGTAAATTCATTGCTAAACCAATTCTCGAATCGCATCTTCGACGACCGTGCTGAGAATATGACCGCGGTCGGGCTCTCCACGAATCAATGACTCCGCAAATTTCGCCGCTTGAGCGACGGTCGTTTTAGGAGGCATTGGCGGCTCATACGGATCGACGATCGCCTGAACAATGACTGGCCCGGGAGTTGCCAGGGCCTGCTCCAGAATTGCGCCACATTCCGCAGGATCTTCAATTGTGAAGCCGTGCCCGCCGCAGGACCGCGCAAAGGCCGCGAAGTCAATGGGTTCCAAATCGACTTCGTATTCCGGGTTACCCAGAAATACCATCTGCTCCCACTTGATCTGGCCCAGCGTGTTATTCTTGATGATGATGATTTTCACCGGTAATTGATATTTCACACAAGTCGCAAATTCTCCCATCAGCATGGTGAATCCGCCGTCACCGACAAAGGCGATACAGGGTCGATCCGGGTAGGCGATTTGCGCGGCGATGGCATACGGCAGGCCGCACCCCATTGAAGCCAAGGTTCCCGAGACCGAATGCATTTGCCCGCGTTTCACGGGGATGTGTCGAGCCCACCAGGTGGTGATCGTTCCCGAATCGCATGAAACAATCGCGTTATCAGGAAGCCGTTGCCCCAGAGCGTGCGCGACCACTTGAGGCTTTAATGGCCTGTCGCTACGAGTTGCACGGGTTTCCATTAACGCCCTCCACTGTTCCATTCCGGCCTGCGCAGTCTCCAGAAAGCTGCGGTCTGTTTTTCGTTGCAGTAGCGGCCGGAGTTCCTGGAGCGTGAGACGGCTGTCGCCTACCAGGCCCACGTCAACCGGAAATCGCAAACCGATGCGGACAGCATCCGCGTCGATCTGAACACCACGCACCTTTCCTGGCTTAGGCAGGAACTCGATATAGGGAAACGACGTCCCCACCATCAGCAACGTGTCGCAAGTCTCGATGGCTTCCTGCGACGGTTTGGTCCCGAGCAATCCGATACCACCTGTCGTATAGGGGCTGTCGTCCGGCACTGCCGCCTTGCCCAGCAGTGCCTTGATGATGGGAGCGGCAAGTGTTTCAGCCAGCTGCTCCAGCTCGTCTGTCGCTCCCAGCGCGCCTCTTCCAGCCAGGATGGCAATTTTCTTGCCAGAATTGAGTAGTTCCGCGGCGCGGCGCAGGTCGTCACTGCGCGGGATTCCGGAGTTTCGGGCAGGCGCATCCGATGCATGATGTGCCTTATTGCGTTCACTACGCTCCTCGGCCTGCATCGATTGAAAGTCGACGGGAAAATTCACGTGCGCCACACCATTTTCGGCAAGGGCCTTGCGGCAGGCGAGAGAGACGACATTTTCAACGTGGGCGACACCCATGACGCGCGTGCTATAGACCGCGACATCAGCAAAGAGGCGATCGAGATTCACGTCTTGCTGTGCATGCGTGTCGATTAAATCATGAAAATGGTGGCCGGTAATCGCCAGCACGGGCTGACCATCTAATTTCGCGTCGTACAAGCCGTTTAAGAGATGAATCCCGCCCGGCCCCGATGTCGCGATGCAGACTCCCAGCCGCCCCGTATATTTCGCATAAGCACAGGCATTGAACGCCGCCGCTTCTTCGTGCCGTACTTGAATAAACCGAATCCGATCCTGCTTCTGCCGGAGCGACTCCATAATTCCGTTGATGCCATCTCCGGGAATTCCGAAGATCACCTCCACGCCCCAGTCAAGCAGAGTGCTGACCAGAATATCACTACCGGTTTGCGCCATGATTTTTCTGCTTCGAGTTTGTTATTCCGTCGAATTTCGATTTGTGCGGACAGTTAAGTCAAACAATGCATCGAATCTCGAGTTTGAAAAAATCTCTTCCGAACAGCGCCAACCCCAGTTGTTCTCAGGGCGGCCTGGCACATTCATACGGTCTTCGGGTCCCAGGCTGAGCAGGTCCTGTAATGGGGCGATCGTCACTGCTGCCCGTGACGACCAGAGCAACTGCAGCATCGCCGTGGCGATATCCTCGGAGCCGATATCATTTTCCAGAAGCAATTTTGATACCGAATGCCGGGTCTCTTCTGGCAGCGATTCGAACCAGCCACGCGTCGTGCTATTGTCGTGCGTTCCCGTGTAGGCCACCGTATTGTGCTGAAAATTTGCGGGGAGAAAGGGATTGTCGGCATGACCATCAAATGCGAATTGCAACACTCGCATTCCAGAAAGCTCAAACTCATTGAGGAGTTGTATGACGTCCGGTGTAATCAGCCCCAGGTCTTCGGCGAGAAAGGGCAATTGACCCAGCTCAGCCTGTAGAACCTGAAACAACTCGGCCCCGGGCCCCGGCTGCCAGGTTCCTTCCACCGCAGACTTTGCGCCTGCAGGAATATGCCACGCCGCGACAAACGCTCGGAAATGGTCCAACCGAATGACATCGACATGTGCCAGGAGATTTCGAATGCGGCGGAGCCACCAGTCATAGTTCGAACGATGCAGGGTTTCCCAGCGAAACACCGGATGCCCCCAGAATTGCCCTTCCGGAGCAAAATAATCGGGAGGTACCCCAGAGAAAAACACGGGATGATGCCGTTCATCAAGTAAGTAAAACTCGGGATGGGCCCACACATCACACGAATCCGGCGCCACGAAAAACGGCAGATCTCCAATCAGAGACAGATTTTGGGAAGCAGCATAGGCTTTCAACTGGGCCAGCTGCCGAAAGACGAGAAATTGCCCGAAACGAATGATGTCGAACTGTGCACCCGACTCATTTCGCGCCTGTGTCAGGGCAGCTGGAGTACGACTGACGAGTTCCCAGGGCCACGTTTGAAATTGACTGGTAAGAAACTTCCGCTTCAGGCATTCAAACAACGCAAAGTCGTCGAGCCAATCGCTTTGCAAATGACAGAACTGTTCAAATTCAATCTTCAATTCGGCACTGGCCCGTAGATGAAACTGACCCCAAGCCCGTTCAATCAAGGATTCTTTGAAGAGAATGACCGCATCAAAATCCACGCCCACTTTGGGGAAATGGGGATGCCGGCACTCACTCGCATTTAACAAACTCTCTGCGATCAATTGCTCAGGACTGATCAAAAGTGAATTTCGCGCGAACGTCGAGGCTTGCTGGTAGGGACAGTTACCATATCCCGCCGGTCCCAGGGGCAAGAATTGCCACCAACTCTGGCCGGACTGCCGCAGCAGATCGATCCACCGACGTGCGTTAACTCCCACGTCGCCGATCCCGTAAGGTGATGGCAGTGAAGTCAGATGCAGCAGCACTCCAGACCTGCGGTAGTCGGGACTGAATGGGGAGATATTCATGAAGGACACGCTTTCCATGCTCGTCCGGTGTTTTGAGCAATCAAGTTTGAGGGCCTGCCAGGCAAAGCGCGCCTGGATTCAAACAGATTGTCGTGTTTGGCGATAGAGAGATGCGAAAAACGCGTCGAAATTGCGGCCCAATGAAGCAAGTCGCATACCGTGAACAAATTTGAGATTTTTCGTGATACAGCGCCCGGTTAAGAATGAGACGTTTGGTCGCGGGGATAGGTGTTGAAAAAGATTCTTCGTGGCCGCGAACAGTCTAAACCCCCGACACCAGATTTTGCCCCAGTGGGTTACGCCGTGAAGGATTTTAGTGTGGCGCATTCCGCGTAGCTGAAATCGTGAGATTTCGGGTGGAACACGCCGATCGGCCCGAATTCTCATGAATTTAGCTACGAAATCTTTCATGGCGTCGCCCAATGGGCTATGCCGTGAGCGATTTCGGAACGCTGATTTCCACCTAGCCAAGGTTGCCAAACCTTTGGGTATCGGACCCAAAACGGAACAAACCGTCCGAATCTCTCACGAGATCGGCTACGGAATTGAGGCAGCCAAGGTTGCCAAACCTTGGGCATCGGTCCAAGAACGGATTAAACCGCCGCAATCTCTGGCGAGATTGGCGACAGAAATCGGTGAATGGCGATTGGTCGATCATCGACCTGCGTGAAGGCTAAGGGACCGACTGATTCTTGGCGAGTTCAAAATTGCATCAAAATGGGGACGAATTTACGCCAGAAGTCCTGATTCTGGGACCGCCACTCTCTGCTTCACGGGAATGCGATTTGCCTATCAGGCGCCAAGTCGTTGGTAACTTGTTCCCGAGTTCCAATCCCAGAGTAGCAGGAATTGAGTCTATGAGCGGAATTCAGCAGATTTTCTCCAAAAGTATCCAGAATTTTCTGGACGACGATTGCCTGTCGAGTGGTGCGGCAGTTGCGTTCTATACGATCTTTTCATTGCCCTCTTTACTGGTCATTGCTTTACTGATCGCCAGTTCTCTGGGCTATAGCCAGCAACAAGTCAATCGCGTGATTCACCAGGAGTTGGGGTTTCCATCGACCGACGCGGTAGACCAATCGATTAATGGCCTGAGCGCGCTTTCTGCAACGGAAT
>JAQGHT010000302.1 GCA_028291565.1 Planctomycetaceae bacterium
GAGATGGCAATGTCTGAGATGCCTCCGAGTGCTGTCTCGATTTCGTCCTGGGATGGATCAAGCAGCGGGATGCAGTCCCAATGTATGTTGCCTTAATCTGTTCAAACAAACAGGGCTCGTTGACCAATTCCAAACTGTGGTTCAACCCCAATGGAAATCAACCCGGGTTCCTCGAAGCGGATCGAATTTCGATTAGTCAGACGCAACCGTTCGTGCGTCGTCCACTGCTGACCTGTCGCTTTGACATATTGCCGCTCTTCCTCGCAGATTTCGCAGATTGCCGGCGGTTGCTGGCTCTCAGCATATTGCGTTCCGCAGGTCATACAAATGAAATTCGACATAGTCCAATCTCCGTGTTTTGTCGTTCAAGCTTACCGCGGATAAAATAGAGGGCAGAAAGGCTGGTTTATGGCAAATCCCCAAAAACGAGTACCAGAAAACGTCCAGGGCGACTTTTTCGTGGACTCAACATGTATTAACTGTGATGCCTGTCGGCAAATCGCTCCCCTGGTATTTGGTGAAGCGACTGCAACATCTTTCGTCAAAACGCAGCCGGTGGTCAATACTGAGCGTAGAGTGGCGTTGCAAGCTTTACTGGCTTGTCCCACAGGTTCGATTGGTTGCCTCGGTGGCGATGACGTCCAGTCGGTGACGCAGGATTTTCCACTGCTCATTGAAGAGTCCGTCTACTACTGTGGCTACAACTCGCCAAAGTCATATGGCGGCAATAGCTACTTCATCAAGCAAGACTCTGGAAATTGGCTGATTGACTCGCCCAAATTCGTCATGCCGCTTGTGCGACGGCTGGAAGCCCTGGGTGGAATCACTCACATCTTTCTGACGCATCGAGACGATGTCGCCGACGCAGAGCGTTATGCCCAGCATTCCAAGAGCCGACGCATCATTCATCTGGACGAGCTGGAATCGCAGCCCGAAGCAGAAGTCATTCTTGAAGGGGCAGGGCCGTGGGAACTGGCTCCAGGCTTCCTTGCCATCCCAACGCCCGGTCACACGAAGGGTCACTGCGTCCTGCTCGTCGGCAATCGCTTTCTCTTCACTGGCGACCATCTCGATTGGGACCGAAGCAAACAACAGCTTGCTGCTTCCCAGGATTACTGCTGGTACTCATGGCTGCAGCAGTCCGAGTCGATGGAAGAATTGGCGGCCTATCGCTTCGAGTGGGTTCTGCCTGGCCATGGCCAGAGAGTACATTTACCGGCTAGCGAGATGCGAAATCAAATCTTGCGACTGGCAGAGTCGATGAGATCTCGGTAAACGATATTAACGACTTCGTATCATTTGGGGGTAGCGTCAGTGGTTTCGAAATGTCCGGAACCACGAACGGAGATCTTCGGCCAGCAATTCAGGTTCTTCCATCGCTGCAAAATGTCCTCCACTCGGCATCTCGTTCCAACGTTGCACATTGAAGAATCTCTCGGCCCATTCACGCGGTGGATGACTGATGTCCTGAGGAAACAATGCGAATGCCGCCGGCACTTTGGACGAACCAATCCAAGTCTTCAATGCCTCTTTCATCCAAGTCACCGCACCTGCATTGGCATAGGCGTAGTACGGCTGGAATGATGGACCAATCGATTCTGTGACCCAATAAATCATGATGTGAGTCAGAAGCTCGTCCTTTGTCAAGCGCGATTCGATTTTGCCGCCGCAATCGCTCCAGCTCTGGAATTTTTCGACAATCCAAGCGGCCAGTCCCGCTGGGGAATCGTTCAACCCTGGCGCGAGACTTTGCGGTTTGGTCGACTGGATGAGGGCATAAGCTCCCTCTTTTTGAAGCCATTGCTCGTTTCGCTGGAAGAATTGTCGTTCGACCGAAGAGGGATCATTGGGCTTTTGGAAAAGATGCCCGAATGGAACGTCGGTAAGGTGAATGGCCACGACGGAATTCGAATGACCGCGAGCAAGTTGCTCCGTCACAGTACTGCCCCAATCTCCGCCGTGTGCTCCAAAACGTTTGTATCCGAGTTTTTCAGTCATCAACCGGGCCCAGAGATCTTGAACGCGAAAGATCGTTCCGACAGTAGTAGGCTTATCGGAAAACCCATACCCCGGCAGATCGGGAACAACGACATCAAAAGCGTCCTCCGCTTGACCTCCGAAGGCCTCCGGATGAGTGAGCATGGGAATGATTTTCGCAAAACGATAAAACGAGTCGGGATAGCCATGCGTCAAAATAAGCGGGAATGGAGCGGGACCTGTTCCTCGCTCGTGCAGGAAATGAACTCCCACTCCAGCAACGTCCGTTTTGAAATGCCGGAATTGGTTAAGTGCCTGCTCCTGCTTACGCCAGTCGTATTCATCTCGCCAGTAGTCCACCAATTCCTTCAAGTAATCAAGATCGGTTCCGGCATTCCAGCTTTCGCCCTTCAGTGGGTGGATCCAACGCGTATTCTGCAGCCGATGTTTTAGATCGTCTAGCACTTTCTGTGTGATATCGATTCTGAAGTCGGTAACCGTGCCTGGATTCATCACGACCCCATCACTTCTACCAGAAGCCCGTCGCGGGATTAGGAATTGAGGTCAACGAACTGATACGCCTCGATTGACTTGCAGCGCGCGAGAATTGTGACAATATTCCCACTACCCAACACGAATCTGTTCTGCCAGATGCTCTTTGAGATCTCCGAGCATGCCGACGCGAATTTCGGTCTGGTGCATTTGCCAAAACTGCCGGTTGACTTCGCCGAAAACGGTTGGAATCCGACAGATCTAGAAAAGAGGGTCGCTTTCGCACCTACCGCTCGTCTGGGTCTTGTGTCATATTTTTACGGAATTCCGTAGTCAACTCCATATTCCATTGGTCTTATCCAATGACGCAAGCGACGTGCCAAGTCTTAATTTTTTCCTTTCTTATAGCATCAAGGTCTTGCAAGATCGTTAGAATCCGATTTTGAATTCGAATCGAGCAAATTGGCCGGTTATCGACCGGACGTTTTGCCATGCGAAACTTCTCGCGCTCAACTGCTGATAGATCCAGATTTCAGCTAGTATTCACAGGAAAAATTGAATATGGGACTCAGAGACAGCTCAAAGACCCGAGTCCAACCGGTCTTGGGCGGGTTGGTAGCACGCCCCACCTCCGCATGGTTGCCGGAACTCCTGGCGATGGGCAGCCGAGCCTCCGTCTGCCGCCCCGCGGGGTTTGGGACCACTGGCCCACTGCTCGCGAATCCCCCTTTCAAGTTTGAACATCGGGTCACCGCGCCGCGAGATTACTTGAAGGTCTTGCTGGCTTCTAAGGGCCGGCTCCGCAGCGCGGTGGAAAAGAATGGGGCGCTACTGAATTCGAGCCCTGACCCGGAAGTTCGCAAAAAGCGGGTGTCATTGTTGGAAGGGGACACCGAAACCATCGCAGAAGGATTGCGATACTTGGACACGCGGCATGTTCGGTCCGGCAAGGGCACCTGGTGGGTGCTGGAAGGCTCCACGTATGTCGATTGCGCCCTCTTCGCGGAAAACGCCACGGTTTTCATTGAGGGGAAACGGACCGAACCGCAATTGACCGAGTCCATCTCGTGGGACCTGCAACGCCATCAGGTCTTTCGAAATCTGGACACCCTGCGGGGCGAGCACGGCAAAAACGGCGACTTCTTTGTCCTGCTGATTGTGGAAGCTCAATCCAGCGCGGAAGCCGAGGCACGCTGTCTGGACACGGGCTACGAATTGGCGGTTCCGTCCTGGCCGCACCTCAGCAATCTCGAAGCACGGCAACTTTACGAGAAACACTACCTGGGCTACACGACGTGGCAGCAGGTTGCCGAACGGTTTGAAATCACATTGCTGGATACGATTGATGACCACTTGCCGGTCTAATTCCCGCGGATACCTGACACGCTCACTCAGCAAGGAGATAAAACAATGAGTGATCAGAATCAATTCTTGCTCTACACAGCTCCGGATGGTGCCGTGAAAGTCGACGTGTTTTTGAAGGATGAGACCGTCTGGCTGACGCAGAAAGCGCTGGCGGAGCTGTTTGGCGTGCAAGTACCTGGGATCAATAAGCACCTCAAGAACATTTTCGAGTCGGGGGAACTAGTGGAGGCTTCAGTTATTTCCATTTTGGAAACAACTGCCGCCGACGGGAAGAAATACCAAACTCGCTATTACAACCTGGATTCCATCATTGCTGTCGGTTACCGAGTCAATAGCTTTCAAGCCACGCAATTTCGCATCTGGGCCACGAAAACGCTGCGGGAATTCATCATCAAGGGCTTCCTGCTCGATGACGAACGGCTGAAACAGGGGAAGCAAGTTTTTGGCAAGGATTACTTCGATGAACTGTTGGAGCGAATCCGGGAAATCCGAGCCAGCGAGCGACGGTTTTATCAGAAGATTACCGACATCTACGCTCTGTCATTGGATTACAGTGCTGACGCACCTCTGACGAAGGAATTCTTCGCCACCGTGCAGAACAAGCTCCATTGGGCCATCACGGGGCGGACGGCGGCCGAATTGATCTATGCCTCGGCCGATGCAACACAGATTTACATGGGCCTGACGACGTGGAAGCACGCGCCGGATGGAAAAATCTTAAAGTCCGATGTGTCAATCGCGAAGAACTATTTGAGCGATGCGCATGTGCAGGAGCTGAACCGGATCGTCTCCGCGTACCTCGATCTGGCGGAAAACCGGGCTCTGCGCGGCATCGCAATGAAAATGGTCGATTGGGTCAAGTTTCTCAATAGCTTCCTGGAACTTTCAAACTACCCCATTTTGCAGGACAAAGGCAAAGTGAGTGCCCTGGAGGCCAAGCTGAAAGCTGAGGGGGAATACGACGTTTATCGTCAACGGCAGGATGTGGATTACATTTCGGACTTTGACCGGGAAGTCAAGCGGTTGGAAGGTACGTTCTCGGAAGCACCGGGGAAGCCCAAGAAGCCAGAATGAACCAGGATCAGATTTCGACACCATGAGCAGCCCAACGGCCTGGTCGCACTGTCAAACAGACTGACGGAGGTCAAACCGCTCGTGTCGTTTCCCGCCCGGTTTGCAAAGCTTGTTTCCTCTTCCTGACTTTTCTTGAATCTCGCCTAATGTCAGCGCCAGTCCTTTTTTCTGTTGCTTATATTGTGTTCTCAATTCAATCCACCACTCATTCCATCGTTTTCGCATCGATGAGACAACTCACCTCACACAAACCGAGGGTGTCCAAATGAAAATCGAGATTATTGATGAACCACTTCGATTCCGTCTGTACGGCATCGGGGGCGCTGTCGAGAATGGGCGATTCGGTGAAGTTGGCTTGCGCTTAATGAATAAAATGTGGCAGATGGTCAAATCGTCCAGCATTCCAACGACCGGCATTAATCATTGGGTCTACTTGCCTGATGGAAAACTGTTCGTCGGAATTGAACTCCGAAATGCCCAGCAAATCCCGACTCCCGACCAGCTTGAGCCGCTTGAGTTCGAGTTGCAGCGGCATCTGAAACACGTTCACGTCGGGCCGTATCAAGCATTGCCGCAAAAATGGAAAGACTTGCAGGCCGAGCTTGCCGCTCGTGGCGAAAAGATTGGTTCGCCTTCACTCGAGATCTACGGGCATCATTGCGACGATCCATCCAAGTCGGAGACGACGATCTTGATTGGCCTGCTGCCCGAGCCGGAAAACACGACGAAGACCATTGACCGAACCACTTTTGAGTCCATCTACGCCGGGCAACCACGCTGGGAAATCGGGAGGCCGCAAACAGCATTTATCAACGTGGCCGATCAGATCACTGGTTCAATTCTGGACTCCGGGTGCGGAACCGGCGAAAACGCCTTCTTCTTCGTCAGCCGAGGCAACAAAGTCACTGGCATCGACTTCCTGTCCGAGCCAATCACGATCGCAAAACGCAAAGCAACAGAGCGAGGCCTGACGGCAACGTTCCTCGTGATGGACGCGCTTGCCCTAAAGGATTGGACGGAACGGTTCGACAACGTGATCGACAGCGGCCTCTTTCATGTCTTCAGCGACGATGACCGCCGCCGCTATGTTGAGGGATTGGCGACGGTCCTCAAGCCGCAAGGTCGCCTCTTCTTTCTTTGTTTCAGTGATGAGGAACCGGGTACGCAAGGGCCACGGCGAGTGTCCAAAATGGATATTGAGGTTGCCTTCGCCGATGGCTGGGTGATCGAGTCGATCGAACAGTCCCGATACGAAGTCCGGCCTGATCCAAAGGACTTGAGTTTCAGTGACGGTGGGCCAAAGGCGTGGTTCGTGGTGGTGCGGAAGGAGCAAAAATAGGGTAGCGAAGTTTCGAGTAGCCGTAAGATCGTACTCACAAAACAGGATTGATTCGGATGTCTCCCGACCAGCAAAAAATGTTGAACCGATTGGTTGACGCCTGCCTGAAACGTGGCACCCGTCCCATTCCACTGCCCCATTGCGCGATCTGCGCTCGATATGCCAACGAGAACCTGGCTTTCGAGGGGATCCTGGCCTTGCTCGATGCTCTGCCTGAAGTCGAAGCGCATGATGTTGTGGAGCACATCGAAGACGCACTGGCCGATCTCCCGGCTGGTTACCGGCAGCAACTCGTCACTGCGGATAACTTTGGCGCTCAGCTCGAGGCGCCCAGCTGGCGGCTGGTTCGGGGCCTGTTAGTTGATTTGTATAGCGAGGGAATCGAGGAGTATTTCGCCGATTCGCGGCTCGCAAAACTCGAGCAGATTACGCTGTTGGGTGGAGCTTATGGCGGTCCAGACATCTCTGTTGAGTTCATCCGTGCGATTGTCGAATCGCCAGTGTTTGGCAACGTCAGAAAATTCTACATCCATTCGGGCGACGTCAGCGAAGATGGCATACAGCTGTTCTGTTCTTCGGAATTTACCGAACGTCTCGACGAAATCGTCGATTTCCCATGCCGTGACGGACGACAATTCAATCGCATTTTGAATGCCCGGATCATCCGCGGACTCAGTTGCTGGGACTCGGTAGACAAACGGCTCCGATTTCCCACAGTAGCCCTGCCGGCAACAAGCCCCTGGCTTGAAGAGCTGGCATTGTTCATTGGGTGGCAATCCGAAGACGGAATTGCCTCGTTTCTAACATCTGCAATGCCGGAACTTGCGCGATTGAAATCCGCCACCGTGTCGTTGGGTGGAGTTACTCGTGACAAGATTCAGGATCTCATGGATCTTGAATTGCCTTCCAGTGTGCTTGCTGTCACATGGCGCCCTGAAACCAAACATCGATCGATTCTCATTCACGACTGCGAGTATCTGAATGTTCGGCAGATATCGCCGCACCTGGGAAGAAACTACCGCTCCTGCGACGCATTGATGAATCCCTTTCCATGGCCGTCTTCGTCAACGCCCGTCACGCGAAAAAGTTGCTTGCGGCAGAACCATCAATCCCTCTTGCGGCTCGGTTGAGGGCCTTCATTTCTCGCACCTATTCTCGAGACGACGCGCGAACGACCGAGCAGATTGTCACCGACTTGCGTCAATTGGATCCCAAAGTACAAGGCTGGGATACTGTTGAGAAACGCGTCGGAGAGGAAGTCAGCGCCCTGCTTGCGAGTGTCTTCAACGGTCAGCAAATTCCGGCAGGAACGGCGTTCGGAGAATTGTCACCGCAGCAACAGGAGGCTCTTTGTATTATTCAAGAGGTTTGCAACGAATGGTGGTGCGTGGGAAATGTTATGAGAAGGCCCCTCGCCAGCTATGGTTTTGATTTCTACGAGGAGCAGTTCAAGGAATTCCTGGCTGGAGAACGTGTGTCTCAATAGCTGAGTCCGAGACTTATTTGAATATGGCGGAACACAAAACACATCACGATGCGAATCCGGCCCTTGTGATTGCAATCCGGTGATCGAACCTTCGTCGGAGTTGGGTGTCAGACTTGGAATGGGGAAATGTTCCGTGGGAAGTTTCGTCGCACAATGGGTGATTCATGTCTTACCTTGACTGGTTATTTGCTGGTTTACTGACTTGCACGGTAGCTGCCTACCTGTTCGTCCGGCATCAAAACAAGCAAATACTACTGCAACTGCAGGATTTCTCGACGGGCCGCTCGTCGATTGCCCCCCTGTTGAAATCCCATTTCCAGCCCATTCCGACTACTGAAATCACAATTTCCGAACGTCGGTTTCCCTTTCGTGTGCGGTCCGACTTACAGCGAGCTATTGGTCAACTTTTCGGCGACCAGACCCAGATTCTGCACTTCTGTGGTGTCCGACGTGAATACTCCCACGAAGGCATTGGCTTATCCGATTGCATCATCGAGAGCCAGAACAATCCTGCGATGTCGGTTCCCCCCGAATACGAAGAGATAAACATCGGTGAGGATGAACCGATCCGTGCCTTAAAGAATGGGCTCTGGCTCCTCGAACGAAACGGCAACCGATTCGCCGTACTGTTGGCACCCGTTGGACATTATGGACGCATCACTGGATTGCAATTTCAGATTGGAACGTCAAACACGGCTGACGGAACGCGTATCGCACAGGAATTCTTCAAGCATCTCGAAAAATCCATCCTGAAAGCCGAGTCGTACCGGGGGAAGATCCTTTCGCTGGAACTCTCTGATCACTCTTACTCAGGCGAATCAACCGGAATCACAGTCCATAAGCTGAAAACGGTCGAGCGTGAGCAAGTGATTTTGCCAGCGTCTACGCTGAATCTCCTCGAACGGAATGTGATTCAGTTCGTGAAGCAACGGAAGCGGCTATCCCAGTATCATCAGGCAACGAAGAAGGGCCTCTTGTTTTACGGCCCACCCGGCACCGGAAAAACACACACGATCCATTACCTCGCGCGTGCTTTGGCAGGACATACCACGCTGCTTGTATCGGCTGAGCAGGTCGGATTGCTGTCTGAATACATGACGCTGGCCCGCCTGCTGCAACCGAGCATCGTCGTGATGGAAGATGTGGACTTGATTGCCCGAGACCGGGCTCAGATGCACAGCGCCTGCGAAGAAGTGCTCCTCAACAAATTGCTGAACGAAATGGACGGCCTTAAGGAAGAAGCAGACATTCTGTTCGTCCTCACGACCAATCGTCCTGAAGCACTGGAAGCCGCACTGGCATCTCGTCCGGGACGCATTGACCAGGCCATCGAGTTTCCATTGCCAGACGAAGTGGGGCGGGAAAAGCTGGTGGTCCTCTATGCTAAGGAGACTCAGTTGCACTCCGATCTGGTGGCTGAAATTGTCCGCAGAACCGATGGCGTGAGCGCTGCCTTCATCAAAGAATTGCTGCGACGAGTCTTTCAATTTCATATCGAGCGGAACGAAGAGGCGGAGATATGTCGAGCAGATGTCGATCTGGCACTCGACGAGATGCTCTTCAAGGGTGGCTCATTGAACCTCAAATTACTCGGGGCTGGCCAATTGGACGCCAAAAGACAAGCATCCGCAACCTGAATACCGATCACGAACTCTGAATGCTGGTGTGAAACGACTTGGCATCTCCGAAAGCAGGCAGCCATTCAATCGGAAGAGGACATTTCTATTGTCGTCCAACACGCATTTGGGCGGATTAAGTTTGAATGATCCGCTTCTTCAAGATCTTGGTTGGATGCAATTCGCTTCTGGCCTTGCTAAATTCGTGACAATTGGGGAGTTTCCGGACACTCGCTCGAAGTCTCACGACCTTAGGATTTGCGCCGCAATAAGTGCCGTAGGATGGGTACTCTTGCCCGTCGATGACCAGAAAGGCCGTAGGCACCTTTCGACAGTTATTGATGCGCCGATCCTTAGCGACGATGAAGATGCAAGCCCCGAAGTCTCATGACTTCAGCTACCAGAAAGATGCAAGACTAAATCCCACTAAGGGTAAAGCAAAGTTGCAAAGGGACCGAAATGGACTATTGGTTTTGGGGAAGTCACGCGGTATTTGTCTGCGACGGTTATCTGGCCTGGTTCAACAATCAGGGGAAAATTATCGGGCCAGGTGGACGCATCAATCGTCAACCGTTCGACGACTATCTGGTCAATGGGCCGTGGGTGAGCGGAGTGCCAGGCCAGGTGACGCAAGAACTCACGGCCACGATACATGCCAGACAAAATGGCTCTCCTCGGCCCGCAGCAGTCGCAGGACCGCACCCTTTTCGACCGGCGGCCGGGCCACGCGACGAATGGGAGTACTTCGGCCCGTATGGTGTTCGATTTGAGGGCGATCACTTGCTCTGGTATGAAAAGGAAGGTTCCGTCCGGTTCGCAAGCGGCGGGGCGTGCGAACAGACTTTCGACGAGTTCATCAAGTACGGGCCTCACATGGACAATGTGCCGGCCGACGTCGCAGCGGAAGTCGCCGCGGCGATCGAGACTAGAATGGCTGCGGCAGGAAAGCCACCAGCGATCCCAGATTTGTAAAGGTATCCGATGAGCGACCCGTTGGCCCGGATCTGCAGCCTCAACGAGCTTTCCTCAGAAGACCGACAACGGCTGCTGAGCGAACTGGACTACATGGCCCAAGTTTTCTCGGTGATCGACAGAGGGGCCGGCTTTTGCGAAGATCGCGGTTTCGGCTGGACCGCGGAAATGGAACGGGCAGAAGGGACCGATCGCATCTTTGCTCGACTTCGAGAATGGCCCATTCTGCGCCGCCTGATGCCCCGAATCCGGCACCTGCGTCACGAAACTTCTCCGGTGATCGGGACGAACTCAACCCCGATGGACGACGTCCTGGTCGCCCAGTTGCTGCTCAGGAATACCCGGTCTTTTAGCGGGCGGTATGGCGAAGGGTGGGGCGAACGAAGTGTGCAAGTGAGTCTGGAACCGGATGCGATCCAGGTCAACGAAGAGACTTTTGCCACCGCGTTGAATGGCCAACCATTCGATGAATCGGAATATTCCGCCGATTACTCGATAAATCGCGACAATTCATTTTGGCGGGGGCTCAGGGAAAAGCTTGACGCGGAGACCTGGCGGCAAGCCTCGGCATTGGCCGGACGGATGGGACAGGCGATCTTTCCCTGCGACCAATGTGGTCAGGTATCCCAAACATTGTCGCTCGCGGGAACCGTGTTGATCTATGACGGTCCAGTCTCAGCGCCAGCTAGTCTGGAGACGGCTCCGGAAATTCGATCCGCACTTCGCCAGGCGATGGCGGAACTCGACATGCTCGCGATCAGGGCGATCGACCCCAAGTGGACAGAAGGCTATAACGCCGCCTCTGACGCGTCATACTGTCAAAAGCACATTCAATGAGGCTAATGCGGTTTAAGCTTGGAAATGCCTATTTTTCTCCCCTCGCCTCGGTACTCTTTGGCGGGAGAGAGGGGCCGGGGGTGAGGGGCTTCAGTGGACGTCGTGATTGGGAACAATAAAATGATTGAAAACCTTGCAAAAATGGCATTTCCAATGCGGAGCGACCCGGTTTCCCCTCACCCCCAACCCCTCTCCCCGGAGTACCAGGGCGAGGGGAGAATGGCACATATGTTCACATCTATCGGCAGATTCAAAGCTAAACCGCTGTAGGAAAGTGTCGAATCACTTTTTCTCAAATCCCGACAGCAGGCTCATTTCGCCCTTTGATTCATGACGTATTCCGCTACTTTGTGACAATAATTGTCTGTTGCAAAAGATTACTTGTCCCCCCCGCGGCGTCTGTCAGCTGGACTTGGACGGCGCGGTGCGTTAGCTTCAAACCGGCGCCTTTGGTGCTAAAGGTGATGCCTCGCAGCACAGCCTGAATGGCAGCGGTCGTGGCATTGGCATTCAAATGAATGGTCAATAAGAGTTTTCCATTGCTGAAGGTTGGGGAGCTGGCCGTGCCGATGCTCGATGTGTTGGAAATGCCGCCGATGGTGTCATCAAGCTTGACTGTCTTCTTTGTCTGTTTGCCCGAAACAGCAATGCTTAAGCTTAATGTTCCGCCGCCGACGCCGAATGCCGCGGATTGATCGGGGTCGGAAACAGTCACGTTCGGCAGCACGTGAATCGGTCCACCTTTCTTCGCTGCCTTGGCGCTGAACGTCACCGAACCACCATTCAAATTCAGCTGTGGGGCGTCGTTCACCGATTCAACTGCAATCGATACGGTGGCGACGTTGCTGTCGAGTGATCCGTCATTCGCCTTAAACGTAAAGCTGTCGGGCCCGTGGTAGTCGGCGTTCGGCGTGTAAATATAGGCGCCCGTCAAGGAATTGATGATATTGACTGTTCCGTGACTTGCATTGGTGACAATGCTATAGGACAGGGCAGGGGAGTCGGTATCATTCGCCACGAGCGTCCCGCTGTAGGGTGCGTCTTCAGGGGTCGTAATGCTGAGATCCGTTGCGACAGGGGCGACATTGACGGCTGTCAACACCACATCGTTGCCGTCGCCGCCGACATAGCTGATCCGTAGTACCCTGCCATTCAATGTGATTGACGCCCCCTCATTCAGCCCATTGAACTTGCCGGTCACCGCATCGCCACCGTCATTGTTGATGATGACAAAACTTTCGTTGATCGCCGGGACATATCCCCCGGAGAGCACGAGATTCGCACCCGTCAGATCAATGCCACCGACAACATTGAACTGGGTATATCCCGTATCAACCTGGTTGTTGTTGATGATGATCGACAAGGCGCCAGCGACCGTCGTTGTGAAGGCCGTGCTGTCGATTCCCGAATGACTTGAATTGAAAACATGAGGCGAAAGTCCGGGATCAAGTACCAGCGTTCCTCGGTCAGTATTGACCTGTCCGCCAGCAATCACGACATCGCCGCCGCTGACGAGCCGCAGGTTTGTGGGAGTGAGACGCGTGATGCCGGTGCTGACCGTGATTGTACCGGCGGAGTCATTCCCGATGTTCAGTTTCGCTGCCGTAACGCGATCAAGCTCCCCGTCGGACAGTCCGAGCGTGCCAAGTGCATCAGTACCTCCCAGATTGACCTGCGTGCCCCCTGTTTTGGGCTGAATCGTGACGCGATTTGTCCCAGCGCTGATGGCGGCCGGTTGTGAGACGAAGTCGATGTTGATGCTGTCGCTGACTAGCGTGACATTGCCCGTGCCGGCCGAAGTGTTGACACCGATTGAGGCCGAATCACTGTTCATGTCGATGCCGAAACTGGCGGAACCGACCCCCGCCGTGCCAGTCAGCGACACGTTCGCCGCTCCGCCGGTTGCCGTCTGAATAACACCGCTTTGGAGCATCACGCCATGATTGCCACTGGATCCCGCATCACCGCCACCAATGCCTGTGATTGTCACGTCACCGTCCTTGGCGCTGATCTTGGCATCTGAATTGAGCAGCCAGACCCCGACTTGCCCGGCACCGACATCCGAGCCGAAGACTCCTGTACCACCAGTGCCCGTCACGGTGATCTTGGCGGTCCCAGTCGAAACAATGGCAGCGCCAGCCTGCACATCGACACCAGAATTATAAGTCGTTCCCGATCCACCAACCCCCGTAATCTGGATATCGCCAACTGCGGAACGGATCATGCTACCGGTTTCGTAGATGCGAACTCCATGATTCGTATTTGTACCGGAGCCGCCAGTTCCGGCCACTGTGATTTTCGCAGTACCTGTCGATTCGATGACAGAACCCGACTGAATTCCAACACCCAGATTGGAATCTCCACCCGATCCAGCGTGTCCGGTAATCTGAATATCGCCGTCCACCGACCGAATCGCGGAATTCTGCTCGACAAAGATGCCTTGGTCTTGCCCCGCGCCATCACCACCTATCCCAATGACAGTAATTTTCGCCGTTCCGGCTGACGTAATGGACCCGTCGATTTGCAAATCGACGCCGTAGTCATAAATGCCGATTCCCGATGCTCCATGACCGTTGAACACCATGTCACCTAATGTCGAGGTGACTTTCGCAGAGGTTGTAATCCAGATTCCGATATCGGCGCCCGAGCCGGCACCGCCCGTTCCATCGATCGTGATTTTGGCGGCAGGCCCACTGGTTGCAGTCGATTCGATGACGGCGTTGTCGCGGACTTCGACACCCACATTGTAGGTTCCCGACGTCGACGTTCCAGAACCTCCCTGACCGGTGATTGAGATGTCGCCTCGAGCGGAACTGATTCGTGTGCCGGAATCTCCGATTTCCACACCCCGCTCGCCATCGATACCAGAACCGGCAATGCCATGAATCGTAATTTTCGCGGTGCCCGTCGAGACGACTGCGGCCCCCTCATACATCCCGAAGCCGCGGTCGGCATGGTTCGTAATCGAATCTCCTCCACGCCCGGTAATTAGAATGTCGCCGTCAACAGACGAAATGCTCGTCGAACCGCCGGTCCCGTAGCCATTCAGGATGACGCCGTTCTGCTGTCCGCCGCCGGGGCCGCCGGTTCCATCGATTGTAATTCGAGACGATCCTGTCGACGCCACGGTTGCTGCCACGCGGACCCAGATCCCGAATCCATAAGTGCCGGTACCTCCGTGGCCCGTGACCGAGATATCTCCCTGTTGAGCCGTGATACTCGTGTTGGTATCCCCGATTTCGACGCCTCGCTCGGCATCAACGCCTATGCCAGCTGTTCCATTGAGACTGATCTTGCCCAAACCTGTTGACGTGATCGTGGCGCCTTCCAGGACGGCGATCCCTCGATTCCCAGCACCGATTGCCGCAGTCGAACCGTTCCCGATGATCGTGATATCGCCGTCTTGTGAGCTGAGATGTGTCGCTCCGCCATATCCGAAGCCGTTGAACTCCACGCCGGTGTTATCATCTGTTCCTCCGCCGCCAGTTCCATCAATGGCAATCCGTGCGTTGCCTGTCGCCGTGACTGTTGCGCCGACCACCAGCCAGACTCCGATATTCGCTCGCCCGGGATCCGCCCCACCTTGCCCCGTAAGATGAATGTCACCCGCGACAGAAGTGATCGTCGCATCGTTGATCTGCACTCCTCGGCCATTAGATACGCCGGTCCCGCCTGTGCCGTTCAGCAAGATCTGTGCAGTTCCCGTCGATTGAATGGCTGCGCCGCCATACGCAAAAATCCCAAAGTTATCGCTTCCGCTGCCGCCCTGGCCAGTGATGGAGATGTCGCCTTGCTGCGATGTGATTTTCGTATTGGCTTCCCCAAGTTCGATTCCGCGTTCGGCGTCAGTTCCCTGGCCGCCCGTCCCATTGATGCTGATTTTGGCAGCCCCGGTTGAGACGATTGTCGATCCGCTGCGGACGAAGACTCCAAAACCAGTGGTTCCCGTCCCTCCCTGTCCTGAGATGGAGATGTCGCCCTGTTGAGAAGCGACTTTCGTATTGGCATCGCCAATTTCCACGCCTCGTTCGGCATCGGCACCAGTCCCCGCCGTGCCGTTGAGACTGATCTTACCCAAACCCGTCGATTCAATCGTGGCGCCTTCGACCACGGCAATTCCGCGATTCCCGACACCTGTCGCCGAATTCGAGCCATGCCCGACGATCGTGATGTCGCCGTCCTGCGTCGTAACGTGGGTTGCTCCGCCATACCCAAACCCGTTGAGTTCCACACCGGTATTGTCGGATGTCTCGCCGTCACCAGTTCCATCGATTGAGATTCGTGCGCTGCCTGTTGCAGAAATCGTCGCACCACTCACCAGCCAGACGCCAATATTCGCTTGCGCCGAGGTCAGTCCACCGTGTCCGTTGAGAAGAATGTCACCCGCAACGGAGGAGATCGCAGCATTGTTGATCTCGATCCCGCGAGCATCGGAAAGTCCCATACCACCTGTGCCGGTCAGTAAGATCTGCCCAGTCCCGGTCGATTGAATGGAGGCACCGCCAAATTCCGAGATCCCGATATTGTGGCCGCCATCGGCGCCACCGTGGCCTGTCAGCTCAATATTTCCCGTTCCGGTGGAGAGCAACGTTCCGCCAATTTCGATGCCGTTGAAACCTCCAGTGTTCGGATCATTCGGATCGCCCGGGAAGTTCGCGTCGCCCGCTGAGCCACCAGTCCCATTAATAATAATCCTGGCCGCACCCGTCGATTGGATCATTGCCTCGCTATACAACCCGACGCCTCGATCGTTGTAGGAGACTCCGCGCTGTCCACCATGGCCGCCGTGACCAGTAATTGTAATGTCACCGTCGACTGAATTGATCTGAGTTGCACCACCGGCCTGGTAGGCATTCAGAACGACACCAGTTTCATCAGAACTGCCTTCTCCCGCCGTCCCATCGAGACTGATTTTGGCCGTTCCGGTCGATTCGATGACGGCAGCATTGCGGAACCAGATTCCGAATCCATTCACGGTTGGCCCGCCAAGCCCGGTGACTTGGATGTCGCCCGTAGCCGAAGTGATCTTCGTCCCGGCATCCCCGATTTCAACGCCGCGGGAACCATCGGTAGAAGCACCACCCGTTCCATTAATGATGATTCTCGCGGTTCCCGTTGACTGAATGATCGCGCCATTCGAAATTTCGACGCCTCGCGTCGTGATTCCCTGGGCCGAATTTCCACCTTGACCGGCAATCTGAATATTACCATTGACGGATGAAACAGCCGGTGCAATTCCCTTGGCGCTGATCACAACGCCATTGGCATCATTTCCGTCGCCTCCGGTTCCGTTGATCAAGATTTTTGCCAGACCGGACGATTGCACGGCACCGCCAGCATAAACCCAGACGCCATCGGCCGAGTCATTATCGCCTCCTTGACCCGTGATCTGGATATCACCGTCGACGGAGGCCACAATCCCCCCTGAGCTATTGAATGGGCTGCCCCCAATTTCGACACCCCGAGAATCCTGAGTGGCGGTGCCTCCCGTTCCATTGATGAAGATCTTGGCCGTTCCGTGAGATGTAATCACACCCGCGTCCGTGATGGTCACTCCGACCGTCGCATCGCCCAACAGAGTGCTTCCCCCGGTTCCTGTGATGGAGACATCACCAATGAAGGTCTCAATGCGTCCCCCATTGCTGTCGCCGATCAGAACTCCGCGCGAGCCATCCCCATTCCCACCGGTCCCCGTGATCTTGATTTTTGCAGAGCCGGTCGATTCGATATCGCCTCCGTCTGTAACTCGAACGCCCGCTGAATTCACCGCCGCGCCCCCTTGGCCGGTGATCTGAATATCGCCCTTGACCGACGTCACGAAGCCTCCGCCGTTACCGCCAATCACAACTCCATCGGAACCATTCAAAGAGCTTCCGCCCGTCCCGGTAATCGTGATCTTGGCAGTTCCTGTCGATTGTATCTCTGTATTGAGGTTGCTGATAATCACGCCCCGAGTCGCCAGCCCGGTCAGTGTATTCCCACCCTGGCCGGTCAAAGTGATATTGCCATCGACTGAAGTAATCTGGGAATTCTGAGCATTCCCATCCATGATAATTCCAGTAGAGTCATTGCCGTTGCCACCCGTGCCGTTGATCGTGATCGGCGCCAGATTGGAATTGACCGAGGCTCCGTTGGACAAATAAGTTCCGTATCCGAAATCACCTGTTCCGCCAGTTCCGTCGATTCGGATAAATCCAGAGCCGGCTGAGAGTTTTGTACCTGAATCGCTGATTTGTACGCCGAACGATCTATCCGTCCCTGTACCGCCGAGGCCACCGAGCACAACCTGCCCGTCGCCGAGTGATTCGAGGACGGATCCGTTGTGCACATCAATGCCAATATTGGACGATCCTGCATACCAACCGAGACCGTACAGCGAGATGCCGCCCGAGCCTAAACTACGGAGCGTCGCATGATTGACATCGACGCCAATGAAATTCTGGCCAGCTAGAGAATCGGGCACTGGAAAAATATTCGCCGAGAACTCGATGTTTCCATTATGGGTTGTCCAACTTGAACCATCATCGAACACGATGTTGCGGCCCGTGACCACTTCGATATCTTCATCGCCGGCAATCTGAATTGCCGCACTGATTGTAATCGTGCCATACTGGTTACCGCTGATGGCGATCAACGACGCCTGAATGCGATTCAATTCCTCATTTGAGAACTGCAGTGTATTGTGCGTCGAGTCGGGCTCTGCACCAATATTGATGGCATCACCCACATCCGCGCCGGTTTCGGGTGCCAAAATCAACGTATGTGAGCCGACATTCACAGTGTTATTGATGAGCATCTTATCGGAGGTCAGGAAACTGTTACCGCCTGCGGTAAGGGGCGCATCGATCGATAGCAACGTATCATCGCCCGTGCTTTTCAGATTGACCGCACCGCCCACAGTTAATGCGGCGTTGACTTGAATCATTTCGGCCGCAACTGTGACGCTGCCAGTTCCCACATTGACGGAATCACCACCAAAAGTGACGGTATCGTTTCCACCGTCACCGTTCACAATCAGGTTCGCATTGAAGGCGGCATCGATCGATTCGATGTTAATCTGATCATTGCCCAAACCGGCATTAATCGTCAGGCCCGAACTGATCAGACTCAACGGAATCGTCAGTGTTTTTCCGCCATCTGACAGAGTTCCACCAGCAGGGGCCGCAAGAAACTGTTCGCTGGTATCGCTCACTACGAGATCAGTCCCGATCGTAGTCACCGACAGGGAATTGTCGTCGCCCGTTTCGCTGATATCACTGATCGTCAAAATTCCATTATCGAGAGTCGCTGACAAATCAGCGGCAAGCAACTGCCGGACTTCCAATTGCTCCGGACCATTCGTCCATTTTCGCGTCCCGGTTCTTGAACGCTTTGGCGCGTACAAATTGCGAGCGCACTCGGAAACAAGCAGCGACCGAAATTGCGAAAAATGGCGAATGTTCAACATGGAGTGTTTTTGATCTGAATAGAAATGGCTGTGCAGAACCAGACACCAAAACGACGTCGAAAACAAACGGCTGATGTCAAGATGTCAAAGCGACGGAGTTTGATCTGCAATGGCTGAGCAAAGGCGGGAAATTCTGGCAAAACACGCAGCTCGCCGGTATTCTAGAAACATAACGCAATCTCAATCATGACGATATGTCTGGTGTTGTCAATCACTCCTGAGAAAAAAGCAGCATTCGTATTTCAAGAGTCGGAATGTAGGGTTTTTAACACTGATATGCATTAGACAGTGCTGGCTTAAATCTAGACGGACCAGAGGTCCATCCTACGTTCTCCCTTTCGCATTTCTACGCCATCGCAATGCGCGCTTCAGTCCGCGATGTTTCCAACGTTGGCAGGAACTGCAGAACCGCAGGATTGGCGGACAAATGATAGCGATGCCGAGGACCGTCGCCACATCAGCGAACGTGACACGAGAATTTGCCCTGCTCCGATAATATCACGCATTAAAAAGATGCTTGATAGGCTCCCCATCGGTGACGTGCCAGGGGCGGCCGGTGCGGTCGACGATGTGCTGTTTGGGGTCGAAGCCGAAACGCCAGTAAATGGTTGCGGCGAGGTCCGCGGGGGTTGCCGGGTCTTTATCGGGATAGGCGCCAATGGCGTCGCTGGCACCGTGGATGGCACCGCCCTGGATTCCGCCACCGGCCAGCAGCACGCTGTAACAATCGGGCCAGTGGTCGCGGCCTGCACCATTGTTGATTTGTGGTGTACGGCCGAATTCCCCGGTTGCGACAATTAAGGTCGAATCAAGCAGGCCTCGTTCCTGCAAGTCATTGATCAGTGCCGCCAGGCTTTTTTCGGCCGGAGGGACCAGATGTTCCTTGTGTTGAGCAAAATTGTTAGCGTGAGCGTCCCAGTTTTGTCCCTGTTGGCGAAAATCATAAACGTTGACGAACGGGACGCCGGCTTCAACCAGCCGCCGTGCAACCAGCAGGTTCTGGCCGCGCATGTGATGGGCCACTCCATGACCGGCCACATTTTCCGGATAAACTCCATACCGCTGCCGCGTTTCTGGTGTTTCCTCGGACAAGTCTAAAGCGCGTCGAATCTTCTCGGAGCCCAGCAGTTGATAGGCCCGGTTGTAATATTGGTCGAACTCGGCCGTGGACTTGAGCGTGACTGGCTGCAGCGTCGACAGCAGATCACGCCGTGAACCAATTCGCTGTGTCGGCAGTTCGCTCCGAATCGACAGTTCCTCGGCGATGTAATGCTGCTTTTCCGAGTCGACGGTGACTCGGAAAGGATCAAAGGCCGAACCGAGAAAGCCACCTCCCTGGCACGGCGTCGGCACGACATTGTTAAACACGAACGGCAGGGCTGCGTGAGCCACATCCAGTCGCCGATCCCGCATCAGATAGCTGATCGTCCCGCCGTGAGACGGGTGAAACTGCGGGATCGGAGCGAACTCCTCGCGATCGCCTTGTGACGCCTGTCGGCCCGTATGAGTTTCGATCGAAGCCGAATCGTGAAGCCGGTTGTTGTGATGCATGCTGCGGATCAAGGCACAGTGATGCATGACGCGCGACAGGTTGGGCAGCAATTCGCTGATTTGCAGTCCCGGAACGGACGTCTTGATCGGCTGAAACTCGCCGCGAACGGTGCTGGGAGCGTGGGGCTTCAGATCGTAAGTATCGAGATGACTCGGGCCGCCGTAATAGAACACGAAAATACACGCTCGGATCGACGAAGGCACGGTAATCTTGGCATTGTCAGCGCGGAGCTTCGCATCGATCAACCCGCCCATCGACAACGATCCAGCGGCGCCAAATTGCACGAACCGGCGGCGGGTCAGTACCAATGAACGGAAGTCGATGGGCATGGTAGAACTCGCAGGAAACGGACAAATTCAGTGGGCGGGAACTTCCTCAGGACGTCAGCTCGATCATTCTGACGAGGGGCTCGATTGTGGCAGTTTATCAGAATCCCAGTACGCCGAAGAGTTTACGTTTGGGAAAATCTCTCCGACAACAATTTTTTGGGAAATTCCCTTGTCGCGCTCCAGAGGCTGTCGAAAATCATTCTATCTAGATTCGTTGATCTCTTCAAGAAATTCTAAACAGTCTGTCCGGATCTGGGAATCCCAAGTGCCTCGGCACCAAACAACTTACCGCTTGGGCCATCTTCGAGCTGATAAGTTCGCTCCGGCCAAGGGATGTTGACCGAGTCACTTTGTGGTAGTCGGTTGCGTGATTAACATGAGGCCAATCGGATGTGTTCCCCTCACTTGTCCTGATTCGTGGTCATTATGAACTACCTGCTTCAGTGTTTGCTTATCGTTTGCCTTACGTTGCTGACCTCCGTCTCGTTTGCCGACGGTCCTGGAAAGCGGCCCAATATCCTGATCATTGTCGGTGATGACATGGGATATGCCGATGTTGGCTTTCAGGGGTGCAAAGACATTCCGACACCTCACCTCGATGCACTGGCGAGTGCCGGCAAGCGGTTCACAAATGGGTATGTGACCGGGCCCTATTGTTCGCCAACACGAGCAGGGTTACTCACCGGGCGATACCAGACTCGGTTTGGACACGAATTCAATCCGGGCGGAGGAGCCCAGGGGTTGCCGCTGAGTGAATCGACACTCGCTGATCGCTTGCGCGGGGGCGGGTACAAAACAGGACTGATGGGTAAGTGGCATTTGGGAAATCGGCCCGAAATGCATCCGCAGAAACGTGGGTTCGATGAATTCTTTGGATTTCTGGGGGGTGCCCACAGTTATTTCGAGTCGCAGGGAATTCTGCGGGGGAGCGAGGCGGTTCAAGAATTGGATTACACAACTGATGCCTTTGGCCGCGAAGCCGTTTCCTTCATCGAACGCCATAAAGATCATCCGTGGTTCTTGTATCTGGCCTTCAATGCCGTTCACACTCCGATGCATGCAACAGACGACCGACTGGCGAAGTTATCGAACATTGCCGACAAACAACGTCGAACCTACGCAGCAATGATGGTCGCGATGGATGAGGCGATTGGTAAAGTTCGGGCAAAACTCGCCGAAACTGGTCAAGCCGAAAACACACTTGTCGCCTTCATCAGCGACAATGGTGGCCCTACGATGAAGGGAACCACCATGAATGGCTCGCGCAACGATCCGCTTCGCGGCAGCAAACGAACGACATTGGAAGGCGGTATCCGAGTCCCCTTCCTTGTCGCCTGGCCGGGAACGATCAAGCCAGGGACGATCGACGACTCGGTAGTCCAGCTCGACCTGCATGCTACGGCGTTGGCGGCTGCAGGCGTGCCACTCAAGCCCGAGTGGAAGGTGGAGGGTGTCAATCTTCTGCCATTCCTGACGGGCGCGCAATCCGGCGAACCGCACGAGGCTCTCTATTGGCGTTTCGGGCAACAGATGGCCATTCGAAAAGGAAATTGGAAACTGGTTCGCTACGATTCGAATGCTGATACTCAGTCCGGTCGCAGGCAACCTGTGACGCCTCTAAAACTGTATGATCTGGCAACTGATATCAGTGAGACACAGGATCTGGCAGAAAAAATGCCCGATAAGGTTCGCGAACTTCAGGGGATGTGGGACAAATGGAACCAGTCCAACGTCGCACCGTTGTGGGGAGGGGATGGCAGCGTTGCAGACGGTATGAATCCTCCTACTTCTGCGAAAAAACGAAAGAGGGAATAGAGTGAATGACATTGGCCATGTAGTGACGTTGTAGGAATCCAACAGAATCTTTACGAACGCCAATACGTACAGGACCATATGTATAGTCCCAGATTGGAGTCATTCGATGAGACAACAGGTTTTGATGTTCACCCTGCTGGCGGTCATTTCTCAAACTGGAATGGAGATTATGGCACAAAGTTCCGTGCAGCCCCCAGTCGCGAAGAAGATCACCAAAAAACAAACTTTTCATGGTGAGAGTCGTGATGACGACTATTTCTGGCTACGCGAAAAAACCAATCCGGATGTGATTGCGTATCTCGAAGCCGAAAATGCTTACACAGCTGCGATGATGCACGGCTCGGAAGCCTTACAGGAAACGCTCTATCAAGAGATGCTGGGGCGCATCAAGCAGACCGACACCAATGTGCCTTATCGACAAGACGGCTATTATTACTACTCGCGCACCGAGACCGGCAAGCAGTATTCGATCTACGCACGCAGGAAGGGAAGCCTGACCGCCCCCGAAGAGATCACACTTGACTTGAACAAATTGGCGGAGGGGCACAAGTACACGGCGGTTTCCACTTACGCCGTCAGCGACGATACGAATCTGCTAGCCTATTCGCACGACACGTCGGGCTTTCGCGAATATGTGCTCCATATCAAAGATCTGCAAACTGGAAAACTTCTGCCTGATGACCTTGGCAAAGTGACCAGCGCCTTCTGGGCGGACAACCGAACGCTCTTCTACACGACCGAAGACGCGGCCAAACGCGCTTATCGCCTCTATCGACACACGCTTGGCGAGCCGAAGGATAAGGACGTGCTGGTCTATGAAGAGAAGGACGAACTCTATCGTGTCAGCGCACGCCGCTCACGCAGCCGCCAGTACATCTTCATTGCCGCATCGAGTTCGGATAACACGGAATATCGCTATCAGCGGACAGATCAATTGCACGAGCCGTTCAAGATGATTTCGGGGCGCGCGGGCCAGCATGAGTATTACCCCGAGCATCATGGCGACCAATTCTACATCCGCACCAACGATCGAGGACGCGGCTTTCGTCTCGTCACCGCGCCTGTGAATGATCCGCAACCGAAGAACTGGAACGAATTATTGCCCGTGCGCAAGGGAGTCACGCTCGAAGGCTTGACGATATTTGCCAATCATTATGTGGTCTCGGAGCGCGATCAAGGGTTGAACAAACTCCGCATCGTCGATCTGAATAACGGCCAGTTTCACTATCTCGAATTTCCCGAGCCGGTCTATTCAACTTTCGTCAACGCCACCCCGGAGTTTGATACCAGCATCCCGCGTTACGGTTATCAATCGTTCACAACGCCTCCGAGCACCTACGATTACGACATGACGACTCGCCAGCGCGAGCTGTTGAAGCAGCAGGAAGTGCTCGGAGGTTACGACGCCACAAAATATGCGGCAGAGCGCATCTACGCCGTTGCGTCCGACGGCGTGCGCGTCCCGATCTCGCTCTACTATCGCAAAGACCTGCGCAAATCCGGCGCGCAGCCACTGCTGTTGAATGGCTACGGTTCTTACGGCTTTCCTTCCAGCGTCAGTTTCAATTCCAGTCGCCTGAGTCTGATCGACCGCGGCATGATCTTCGCCATCGCCCACATCCGTGGTGGCGGCGATCTCGGCACCGAGTGGCATGACGAGGGCAAGATGCTGAAGAAAAGGAACACGTTCACAGACTTCATCGCCACCGCCGAACATCTCATCAAAGAGAAATACACGGCAAATGACCAACTCGTCATTACAGGTGGTAGCGCGGGAGGTCTCTTGATGGGCGCGGTCTGCAACATGCGCCCCGATCTGTTTAAAGCAGTCGTCACCTACGTACCATTCGTCGATGTCATCAACACGATGCTGGACGCATCGCTTCCGCTCACCGTGCAAGAATATCTCGAATGGGGCAATCCAAACGAACCTGAAGCATACACCTACATGCGATCGTATTCGCCATACGACAACCTCGCGGCCAAAGCGTACCCGGCGATGCTCGTCAGGACGGCTCTGAACGACAGCCAGGTCATGTATTGGGAACCCGCCAAGTACGTCGCCAAACTGCGGACGCTGAAGACCGACAAGAATCCGCTGCTGCTGAAAATCAACATGGGCGCGGGACACGGCGGATCATCCGGACGCTACGACGCGCTGCGTGAAACGGCATTCGACTACGCCTTCATCCTGCAGCAACTCGGCATCGCGAATTCTGAATAGTTAAACTGCTCGCGTTGAACGATATCGCGCCAACCTGTTTCAAGTTCGGTGAGACCCAACCATGTCCCGTACTGCGTGACTGGTGTTTCGCATCGGATTGCTGATCGTTCTGTTGGTCTGGGGAGGCTTGGAAGTGCCCGATTCCGCATTCTCACAATCCGGTGAATTCCACTCCGAGACCGGTTATGACCGGCCGGCCGGTAATCCTAGTCAAAGTCGATCTCCGGTGATCGCAAAGCACGGCATGGTGGCAACCAGCCATCCACTCGCGGCACAAACGGGGCTCGACATTCTTAGAGCGGGCGGAAACGCGATTGATGCCGCGATTGCCACCAACGCCATGCTGGGTCTCGTCGAACCGATGAGCTGTGGGATCGGTGGCGATCTGTACGTCATCTATTGGGACCACAAAACTCAACGGCTCTACGGCCTGAACGCCAGCGGTCGCAGTCCATATGCGCTGAATCAAAGCGTCTTCCGCGACAAGCAACTGCAGGAGATTCCCGATGAGGGGCCGCTGTCGTGGTCAGTGCCCGGTTGTGTTGACGGCTGGGACATGCTGCTGAAACGATTCGGGACATTGCCGCTCTCACGACTCCTGAAGCCAGCAATCGAAACTGCGGAAGAAGGCTTTCCCGTTAGCCAGATCATTGGAGCCGGCTGGACCAGCGGCGAGACCAGTTTTCAAAAGTGGCCGGACTCCGCCGCAACCTATCTCATCGACGGACAGGCTCCCCGAGTTGGCCAGATCTTTCAAAACCACCGGCTGGCTCGCAGCTACAAACTGATTGCCGAGCAGGGGCGGGATGCCTTTTACAAGGGCGATATTGCGCGGCGCATTGTCGAGTTCAGCGAACAGAATGGTGGTTATTTTTCGCTCAAGGATTTTATCGATCATACCTCGGACTGGGTCGAGCCGGTTTCCACCAGTTATCGCGGATATGACATCTGGGAGCTGCCGCCCAACGGGCAGGGGATCGCGGCTCTGCAGATGTTGAATGTGCTTGAAGGATACGACTTGAAGGGACTCGGCCCGCGCCATCCTGATTACGTGCACCTGTTTGTCGAAGCCAAGAAACTGGCCTTCGCGGACCGGGCCCGCTACTACGCCGATCTGGCGTTCTCCAAGGTGCCGGTCGCCGAGCTGATTTCGAAACCTTACGCTGATCGACAACGAAAGCGGATCGATTTGAAGCGCGCGGCGATCGACGTTCCGCCAGGTGACCCCAAACTCACGCACGGCGACACGGTCTATCTGACAGTCGTCGATAAGGATCGCAATTGTTGCTCGTTCATTCAGAGCATCTATTACGGTTTCGGTGCGCAGGTTGTCCCGGGTGATGTCGGCTTCGCCCTGCAAAACCGAGGCAGCCTGTTCGCCTTGTCGGACGATCACCCGAATCGGCTGGAGCCACACAAACGCCCCTTCCAGACAATCATCCCCGCATTCGTGACGAGGGCTGGCAAACCCT
>JAQGHT010000310.1 GCA_028291565.1 Planctomycetaceae bacterium
ACGCGTTTGAGCCATCGGCCCGCACAAGTGTCAGGTGGTGAACGCCAGCGCGTGGCTGTATGCCGTGCTCTGATCAATCAGCCCCTCCTGATTTTGGCCGATGAACCCACCGGGAACCTCGATCAAGTCACGGCGGAATCGGTTGGCTCTCTCTTGCTGGAACTCAATCAGGAATTCCAGACTTTGCTGATTGTCGTGACGCACAGCCAGGAATTGGCAGGCAAATTCCCACGACGCGTGGAACTGAAGCAAGGCCGTCTTGAAGAACGACGTTAAGACTTCAGGCGCCAGGTCGAATTGATTGACCGCGTCGAACCCATTTACTTTGGCACAATCCCCAACGGTTGGACGATTTTTCGAGTCGTTTGCTTCTCAATTGCCGCCGCGGGAACAACGCCCCCATCGGTCGCCATAGGTGCCGTTTGCGGTGTCTCATTCGCATCTTCGTCCGTCTTCAACATCGTCGAAGCCATCATCACTGCTTGCATGATCAGCGTGAAATCAAATTCGTCTTTCTTAGTGATCGGAAGGTCCTTCCATCGCGATTCGGCGACCACTGAACCGACTTTCCCAAAAGTGACTTCGGCCGTAGTACCAAAACTATCACGGAATCGTATCTGACGTTGATTTGTGGACGTAAGTTCAAATTCAAAAGGCTTCGACTGCGGGCGGTTCAGATCGAACTGAAACCAGCGATAGATCCGGCGCCCATCGACGGTCTTCATGCGCAGTGGAAACACCGATTTCAAGTTCAGATGCAGCAGGCTGACAACGGCGTCTCGATTGGCAACCAGCGGATTCTTCGCCAAATCTCGAATGGCGCGACGCCAGCTGTTCGCGGCCGCCGGCGTGCTCGCGGTGTTGAAATTGAAATTGGAACTCAGGCCTTGAGCTGTCTGATTCAGGCCCAGCGTGAAATCGAGAAAGATTCCAGGTTTATTGATTTGCACGATCTTTCCCTGGTCCCTTAGAAAGATTGAGTAGTCATTCAAAGTCGTCTTATAGCCCACGAATGGTACTGAACCATAGTTGATAAATACATCCAGCGAATGATTGACTGCATCCCCTGTCGCCCAGAGTTCGATCAGTTTTCCTTGTATCGGATGATAGGCAACGTGCAACTTCAACGCCTCAAAATCGTCGCTCTGCAGTTGCGTGACGAGTTCCAGAATGGCATCCGCATTTTCTCGCATTGCGGCATTTCGCTCTCGCAGGACAATCGCAAAATCTGCCCCCAACTTAGACCACGCATCGCTCGGGAACTGTTTTGCCAGTTGTTCCAACGCCAGTGACGCGGCATCGAATTGTTGTTCCGACGCGAGGCTCCAGGCCCGCCAGAACATCCATTTCGGTTGCTGTTCGATAGCCAGCAGCGCGTCGAGTTCGGGAAGAGCTTGCTGAAATTTCTTGGTACTCAGCAAATGTTCAATCAAGATCTCGCGAATTTGCGGCAACTGTCGCTCTTCGGAACTTAAACGAGAAATCCAGTATCGGATTGCATCGCCCAGTCCCTGTGGCACGGATTGTCGCTTTGCGGTGGCCGCATCACCTATCGAATGCAGGCCGATTACCTTTTCAGCGCGTGACAGTTCCGCTTTCCGGCCGAGTTCCATTCCCGACCTGGCCATGCCTTTCATATTCTGAAATTTCTCATCGGTCAATTGCCGCAAACGAAAAGATTTGCCGTCATTCAAGGCCAGATCGATGAGCTGCGCGAATCCGTCATCGTTAGTAAACACCGGACCGAATGCAGTGAGTCCCAATTCACTTGCTTTCAAAAACTGGCGGCAGAAATCTGGTGAAAAGGTCTGTTCGGGTTTGCGAAACTCGGTCATCAACAGGTTTCGATATTCCGACTGGTCTTTAAATGATTTCAGGGTCACGGCCAGTGCCAGGCTATCGGGATATTCAAAAGCCAGGCGCGTCTTCAACGCGTTGATTTCGGCCTGATTTGGTTTCGCGCGAATCGTCTCGATCAGGATCATGTCGTGAATGGCGCGCGGCGCCATCACGTCATCTGCATGATCTTGCAGGAATTCAATGGCGTGGATGCGGAATGTTTCCCACTCGTTGGTATTTGGGAAATGCTCTGGCGGAAAGTAAACCGGCTTGGTTTTGGCCACGGGCGGGCCAAAGTCATCAGGAATTTCCTGAGCGGCGCCGACATTCGTCAACATCGCGCCGGCCAGGCAGAAGGATACGAGCCAACCCCTCAGTTTCAGGTTCAGCCGATAAATGTCATTCCTGTGAAATTGACTCATCATGCGTCCTTGCAATACTGGTGCGCGGCAGGTGTCGCAGCACGAACCAGCAGGTCCCAGTCGATCTCGGCGGCTGGAAATCCCAGAGATTTTGGTCCAGCGCGACGAATTCTAGCAAACACTTCGATTTGCGGAAGTGGAATTTTGCTCGCATTGCAGTTTCGTGACGAACGTTGGACGGACAGGTTGAAAACCTGTCGTATGGCACGACGTCTTACAGCAATTCATCAATTGGATTGCAACGTTCGGCGGCATTGCGATCGGCGTGAGTGGCAAGCGCTGCTGTGATTCCCATTGCGTGACTGATTGTCGCGGTGAACTCGGAAACGCTGACCGCGCGGTCGACCGGTTCGCCACCGATTGCGTCAGTTGCACCAATCACTTGTCCCGTTCGAATCGGACCACCTGCGATCAGGGCCGTCCAGGCGCCGCAATGGTGATCTCGGCCGCCGTAGGCATTGATTCGTGGAGCTCGTCCCATTTCGCCTACTGCGACAACCACAGTCTCTTCGAGCAGTCCCGTATTTCGCAAGTCGTCCAGCAGTGCGGAAAGTGCCTGATCCAGTTGCGGACAGAGAATGTTTCGATAGTCGTCGTGCGTGGTGTTTAAGCTGCCGCCGTTCGCATGCATATCCCAGGTGATCTGATCGTAAACCGTGGCAAACTGATGGATATCGACCCGTCGTGCACCGCGTTCAATCAGCAATCGAGCTTGCCAGCAATCCCGTCCTAAACGATGTTCGCCGTACGCCGAAGCATTGTGACTGTAATCACCAATGTTCTTGAAGAGCGCGGTATCTAATTCCGGAGTTCTCACATTGTCGAATTCGACTGGTCGGAACATTCCGACTGAGGTCCGGACATTCATCGGCTGATCAGCTGGGGGGTGGCCCAGGACGATTTCGCCCCGTCCGATGCAATCGGAAGTCCCCTGATCTGCTAACCGGGAGTTTGAGAATCCTGTTTCCCGATTCACACGCCGTGCTGCGTTTTGCAACAAGGCTTGACCAGCCTCATGAGTGGCCGGTCCGGTGTGGTACAACGATCGAATGAGAGCCACCTGTCCCAACCGTGCCGCGAGGCGCGGCAGGTTCTCGCTGATCGCAACCCCCGGGATCGAAGTCTGACAGGCGGAATCGAAATTCCGGAATTCCGCGGCAGCCTCGGGCTTTGGATCGAAGGTATCGATGTGGCTCGGGCCACCCGACAGATGGAGAACGATCAGGTGTTTCGCGGGCCTGAGGCACATTTCAGGCGACCGAGGCATCGAAACTGTGGCTGAGGCCACATCGCCGGCAACGAGCAGTGACGCGCTGGCTCCTAATGTTCGCAGGAAGTCGCGTCGATTCGGTTGTTGTGAAGCAGGATGCACATCAGTTGGATGAAAACTCATGGGATTCCTCGTATGTCACGAATGGCAGCATTGATCGTGTCGCAGCCACGAAATGATTCTTTTTCAAGACTTTTTCCCGCGATCAAACGTCTCATTCTTAACTGTGTGCGGTACAGCATAATTGAGTTTGAAGTCGTGATCCAGCAATTCAACTCACATTGCGCCGGGCAGGCCGCCAAATTGCCGGATTGCTTCATAAACGACTGTATTCGCGGTACTTGCCAGATTGAGGCTGCGAACGGTCGGCAGCATTGGAAGTTTCAAGACCTGGCCAGGATGCTCCGCTAACAGGTTAACCGGCAGACCGCGGGATTCGCTCCCCAACACCAACACATCCCCTGTCGAAAAACTGGCGTCCCAAATCAGACGTGAACCATAGTCCTCAATGAACCAGAAGCGATGGCCCGCCAGCTTTTCTGTCAATTCGGCCCAATTTTCCACCGCTTCCCAGTCCAGTAGCGGCCAGTAATCCATTCCCGCGCGACGCAGATGTTTCGCGTCGAGAAAAAAACCGAGCGGTCGTACCAGCCACAATTTGGCTCCTACCGCCACGCAGGTGCGGCCGATGTTTCCTGTGTTTTGTGGAATGTCGGGTTGATAGAGTACTACGTGCAGCAGCGGAGTTTGTGAGGTCATATCGAATTCAGGGCAGAAATCGGTCTCGTTCGCCCGGCAATGGTAAGCGACAGGCATCGTGTTTTCCGAACCATTTGTAACGCCGCGCCGACACAAAGCGATAGCCCCAATTACGAATCGGGCTGGGAATCAACCACAAGCAACTGCCCAAAAAGCTCCAGACCCCCCCGACTTGCCACAGAATCCGCACGACAGCCGTTGAATATCGGGCAATTCCATATTGATCGCAGATGACCAACGTCTTCAATTCAAGTCGATCGGCTTCCGGCAATCGCGATTGGGCAGTTTCACCTTGCAGCGGGGCAAATTTCAACCGCTGCTTGCGGTCGATCTTTAACAGCGTTTGCACGGCATGATCACACAACGCGCAGACACCGTCGAAGAATACAATCGGTTGCTCAGACGATTGACGCGGAATTCCGGCTGGCGGATCAACGCTCCCTTTTTTCGCGTCATTTTCTTTCAAATCGGTATCAAACGGCATGTTAATGATTCCGTCAGGCGTTCCGTCGTCGTTCGAAATTCTATTCCGCACTCACCTTGCATTTGCCGGTTGTTTTACAGGTAATCTTGCGAGTTTTGCCTTTCTAACAGGCACACTCAAAGTGAAACCGCTCAAATCAGTCCACGGCGATCATAGTTCATTCGCGCCAATCAAGAAACCGCGATTGGAATGCAAAGATTAACGCAGTCTTTTCGCCCGCGCCAGGACAGTTGCCAAAACAACCTGCAGGTTGCGACAATCCCAATTCCCTTCCGCCAATTGCAGGTGGAATTCTCTAGGCGACTCAGACCGAATGGGAACGACATGGACAGCATTCGAGGCTCTTTTGCACGTTGGTGTATGATCATTTGTGGACTGGGCATTGCCTGGTGCAGCTCGGCGGCGGCCGACGACAAAAATGGCCGGTTGGACATTTATTTCATTGACGTGGAAGGTGGGGCCGCCACTCTGTTCGTCACTCCGTCCGGCGAGACCATGCTCGTCGATTCCGGATACCCGGATAACAACGGACGAGACCGGGATCGGATTCTCAAAGTCCTCAAAGAGACCGCCGGCAAACAGCAAATTGATCACGCCGCTGTTTCGCATTGGCATCTGGACCATTTTGGAAATCACGCCGCGCTCGCCGCAAGTGTGCCGGTCAAGACGTTTTGGGATCGTGGCATTCCAGAGAAGTTGTCCGAAGACGGAATGTTTGAAAGTCGCATCGCGCCTTATCGCGCTGCCTCGCAAAACCAGTCCAAGAAGTTGGTTCCCGGCGATTTTCTCACACTGAAGTCAGGAGAAACGCCACTGAAAGTCAAAGTTGTAACGGCCAGTGGGGAAGTGATCCCGAATTCTGGCGAGCCGAATCCATATGCGAGCAAGAATGTGCCTCAAGCCGATGACCCTTCCGACAATGCCAAGAGCCTGAGCTTCTTGCTGTCGTTCGGGAAATTCAGCTTTCTCTGCTGCGGAGATTTAACATGGAATGTCGAAGCGAAGCTGGTCACGCCCAACAATCCACTAGGGCACGTTGAGATGTTCATGGTGACGCACCACGGGCTGAACGTCAGCAACAACCCCGTTCTCGTGCAGGCCATTCAACCCCATGTGACCGTGATGTGTAATGGGCCGAAAAAAGGGGGCAATCCCGAAACGATTAAGACGTTGCGTGAATTGAAATCACTTGAAGCCGCGTTCCAATTACATCGCAATGTCGACTTAAGCCCCGCGGATCAGACGCCCGCGGAATACATCGCCAACACCGAACCATCAAGCGAATGTAAAGGCCGCTCCATCAAGGCCTCGATCGCCCCTGGTGGCGGCAGCTATACAGTCCAGATTCTCCCCGATGGCAAAGTCTGGACATTCCAGACGCGTTAGCCTCCAAAAGCCCTTTGTGGCACGACACTCCGTGTCGTGAAAGGCGAGTCGGAAGCAAAGCGACTGGCGAGGTCTCCACCTTGCTAATTAGTAGTACAAAGGCCATGGACCCACCAGGAAAAGCCCGGTGGAGAAGGTTCCTCAAAAGTATCGATTTTTGTCGCGGGATCCGGGGCCTTTCGGTCCCCGGATTCCCAAAATCGCGACAAGCATTCAATTGTTGTGATTATGTCCTGCATCAACAGGCAACGGCAGAACTAGTGGATTTACACCCACCGCTCGTCAGTTCCCCTGGCGGCTCATTAATTATGATGCCACGACGAATCCTCTGGTGTCGCATTGACATTGCAGACGACGTCGGTGTCCAGATCGCAGAAGTCGCGGGTGTCGTGGTACAGGCTCCCTGCTGCGGCTCCCTTAGCACCGGCGACTCCGTTGAAGGTGAAAGTCTGGTTCATGGAACCGAACGCCGAACCCACGTCTTCAAGTTCCTGATTGATTCCGAAGCTGACTTCGGCCAACCCGACAACCAGTGATAAGACCGCGATTGTCGCGATCAGAATCAACTCGGCGGAAACGATAAACCCTGCTTCATCCTGTAACAATCCTGACATTGTGCGCAACATAAGCGTGTTCCTGTGTTTTTGAGTGTGTCTTGATAGGAAGTTTGAGGCATTCAATTCAGCAGCTGATGCATGCAGAATTAAGCACTCCCCGTGCCGCGTGAATCAATTTGTTAAATTGTCCTGACATTGAGTTAGCTCAAATGTCTCAAACGCTTTTCAATTCACCCTTTACGAACACTTTGGAACGAATCGCGAACACACAGATCCGCCCGACTGGTGAATCCGCAGTGTTGCCGATTGGCAACGTGCTTTCATTTGCGCAATCAACTCCTGCATGTAACACTCGGCCCAATATCAGCTTATGTTGAGGTCCACAATCCGGACTGGGTGTGGCATTTGGTAAACACCGATCCAACCGAAGTCCCACCTCATGATGTCAGCGCCGAAATCGTCAATTTTGTTTGACGTAGGACGACGATGCCGGATTCGCCATCATCGGTCCGCGATCCAATGTTTCACAATATCGATGTCGCCAATGTCGCCCGACCTTGGAAAATGCAGCGGGCAACCGCTCCCCTCTCTGATGAGGTTGGCGACAAGCATTCCTGACGGCATATCGCCCTTCTGCCTTGGACACTCTTAATTTCACAGGTTGAACTCGACGTTGGCCACCTTGCGTGGATGGCCCGACGCAAATTCCTTGGCAAATCAGAATTATTCGGTTATTTGAAAGACCTACCGATTCAAAGGTGCTTCGATAATCGAAACAGGATTTTTGAAACACAGAGAAACAGAGGACACAGAGGCTTTCCAATGAGATTTCTCTGTGCCCTCTGTGTCTCTGTGTTTCAAATCTCAAGCATTGATCGATCAATTTGTTTGGAAAGCTGGCCGAAGTCGAGCTGAAGACCCGCGGATCAATGGCTGTCGCAAGCTTCGGATGTCGTCATTGGTCATTTGTGGAATGCCCAATGACCAATGACAGTAGCTATTGCAAAGATTCTTAACCAATCAGACTCAGGAACCGGTTGACGCGGCTCTCGACGACATCCAGGCTCTTGTTCCAGAAGTCGGGTTGAGTCAGATCGTAGCCCAATGTGGACCGAACCGCTTCTTCCGCGTCCTGGCAGCCTGTCGCGACGAGCAGGCTGCGATATTTGGCTGGAAAATCGGCCGCTGACGAGCCGGATTCTTTGGCCAGCGCGTAGGCCCCCAGCGACAACAAATACCCGAACGTATACGGGAAGTTGTAAAACGGAAGGCCGCTGATGTAGAAATGCAGTTTCGAAACCCAGAACCTGCCGTTCAATCCGTCATCCGCCAACATTCCGCAGAAAGCCTCTTTCTGCGCAGCGACCATCAATTCGGAAATCCGACTGGCGGTCACTTCGCCGGCGGCTCGTTCCTGGTGGAAACTGTTCTCGAACAGAAATCGGCAATGGATATTTAACAGAAACGCAGACGCATCAGACAGCATATTGTCCAGCAATCCGATCTGTTCCTCCTTCGAATGACATTGAGCCAGTCGTTCTTCGGCCAGCACGCATTCAGCGAAAGTCGAGGCTGTTTCGGCCAGATTCATCGGACAATCTTGCAGAACGAGCGGTTGATCACGCAACCCCCATGCGTGATAGGCATGACCAAGTTCATGGGCCAACGTGGACATGCTGTCCTCACTGTCGGTGTAGGTCATGAAGATTCGCGACTCTCCCTTGCCAGGGAAACCGGTGCAGAAACCACCCTGACGTTTTCCGGATCGATTCTCGGCTTCGACCCAGCGTTGCTTCGCGGCCATCGTTGCGAATTCCCCGAAGTCCGGACTGAATCCGGTAAACGTCCGGACAATTTGCTCGATCGCTTGATCGTAGGGAATTTCGTCGCTTTTGCCGGCAGGTTTGGCGACCGGATAGGCGGCGGATTGATCGAACCAGGCGAGCTGTTTGACGCCGAACGCTTGCGCTTTCTTTTCGTAATACTTTTGCAGCATTCCTTTGCGCGCCGAGATGGCGGACCACATCGCATTCAACGTTTCCCGGGTCATGCGATTATGGCGCAACGGCAGATCGAGATGATCCTGGACTCCCAACCGCCGGTAGATCGTCAGTCGGGTTCCCGCGAGGTGATTCAACGCGTCGGCACAGGTGTCTTCAATTGTGGCCCAGGCTTTGTCGGCCGCAAGGAAATTGTTTTCCCGAGTCGCCCGGTCGGGCATGTCAAATCGCACTTGTCCGACCGATTTCTTGACCAGTTCGCCTTTTTCCATGACGGTGATCCGCAGATCACCGGACAATCGGTCGTATAATCGGCCCCACGCATGAATCCCATCGACCGCCAGGTCGGCGGCCAGCAGTTCTTCCGCTTTGGGAAGTCGGAAGGCGGCGTGCTTGCGGCGCGACTTGAAAAAGTATTCGATCTGTTTCAGCTTCGGGTCAGCTGCCACAAACGCCGCGAAATCCGCATCTGATGCCGCTTTCATCGCGAAATCAATATTCGTCGTCACACGTTCTCGAAGCGGATCCAAACCCGACAGCGTCGCGTCCAATTGCAGATACTGCTTATTGGAAGCATCTTCTGCGGCATAGCAGCCGAT
>JAQGHT010000311.1 GCA_028291565.1 Planctomycetaceae bacterium
CATAAGTGGAGAGATGCTTGGGTTGCAGAGCGAGTGCGGAATTGACGGTGTCTCGCCAAGTGTCAGCAGACTGTCCCGGCACACCAAAGATCAAATCCAGAGAAAGATTCGTAATGTATCGACTCAAACGTGCATAAGTCTGGCAAATCTCGTCGCGGCGGTGGTCTCGTTCTAAAATTGCCAAAGTGGAGTCGTCGAACGCCTGAACCCCCAGGCTGACTCGGTTGACACCCGCATCGACCAGGACTTGAACACGTTCGTCGTCCAATCCGGCGGGATTGGCTTCGACACTGAATTCGGCACCTGGTGACAGCTCAAACCAGTTTCGAACCAGTTTGAGCAGTCGGGCAAGATCGCGTGGGGGGAGATGAGTGGGGGTGCCACCGCCTAAAAACACGGTGTCCACGGGTCGTGGCTGGCCCAAAGAGATCAATTCTTGTTCGAGAGTATCGAGATAAGCAGGAATGAGCTGATCTTTGCCGGCGATGACCGTGAAATCGCAATATCCACAGCGATGAACGCAAAATGGGACATGGACGTAGGCGGCTCGAGGCGATTGAAAGGCAAAATCGGCTGCGGGAGGGATCATGACTAATGGGACTCTTGGCTTGGCATTTGCAGCGACTGTTCGCAAGATGCCGTGCGGGATTTGTAGTCAATCTCGTGAGAGATCGTGCTCGGCGGATCCGATTCACGCATCCAACTCCCCCAGGTCGACCGACTTTGACGACACGGAAAGTGCAATTTGAAAATCCGTTGTGGCATTTGCGTTCTGAGGATTCAACCCGTGACCGGTTGTCGCAGGAGTGATATGCTATGTGTTTGAAGTCAATTAGGCGAGCGGCGTGAAAGGCTGATTCCGCATCAGGCTTGGCACAGGTTGTTCGCACGATCAGCTGGTAACAGTTCGCGCCCGGTTCCGGTCTGGGTCAGTTGTTTCGAACTCGAGCGGAGGCCACTGTGGGGCTCCGGCGGCCGAATGAATTGCCTGGAATCATTGCTCCATATCCATCCTCCAATCGCTTCAATTCAATTTCAAGGACATTATGGCAGGCTGGTTTTCACGATTGACGCAGGGGGGAGAACGGCCGGCTGCTGAACCGGCCGAGTTCTCCGTTGCTTGCGGTTGTGGAAGCACAGTCACGGGAACTCGGAATCGCAGAATGCAGGTTGTCGTCTGCCGCAAGTGCGCGACGCAATTGTGTATTCTACCAGCAAGTCCCTATCCGCGTCCCAAACTTCGCGCGAAGAAAAAGCCACTGAAACCAGCGTTGAAGCCGTTACGTGAACTCACAGAAGAAGATATCGAGGTTGTTACGCCGACTCCGACGTCCCGGCGAACGGGTTCAAGAACGACTCCTAAGCCGGCCAACAAGCAAGCGAAGCCCGGAGCGACATCGACATTTCAACCGAAATCGAAAGGCTCCAAATTTCGGGAAAAATCTCCGACTGGGGCTGACGACGAGTTCTTGCCTACTGTCCCGCGAGCGAAAATTGTCACGCCGTTACGTCTCATTTCATTGGGCATGATCTGTTTGATTTTCCTTGCTGGCTGGTGGACGATGCATCGCCGGGCTGTGCAGCAAGCGGCACTGACGTTCGCGGACACAGCGAAAGCCGGCCGGGCGGCATTGGCGAAATCGGAGTATGACACCGCGGACGAGCAATTTCGTAAAGCGGTGAAAGCTTTGGATTTGTTGGGGCGCGAAGACCGTGAGGCGCGGCAGGTGCGACAACTGGCTCGCGAATCAGCAGTCGCAAACGGGTTGTCCAGCACCAGTTTATTCGAATTGATCAGTGAGTCTCGTCAAACCAGGACGATGTCTGGATCCGACTGGCAGCAGGCACTGACGCGAACATATCGCGGAGCCTGGTTTTTGTTCGAGAGTAATGCCCTGCAATTTGATGGCACCGGTGGAACGGCTCAGTGGAAATTCGCAGTCCCCCTGGTTCCCGGCGAGGACCCAATCCAGATCCGGGGTGATTTCACGAAATGGAGCAAAGTCCTGGGCGACAAGCTTCCATCACACCTGATTTTCGCAGGTCAGCTGGAAGACATTGTCCCCGCAACGAACGGCGGGACTGGCTGGGAACTGGTTCTCAACGGGCACACACTCGTGCTGTGGACTGACGCCGAGCTTTACAAGGCTTTCGGTGGCGGTACAGATGAAACGACGCTCGCAACATTAAAATCGCAAGCTCAGCATTTGGGGGTGACGGAATGACCCAGATCCGAATTGCACGCCAAGGGACTAGCCCCGGTGGATCCACGGCCTCTGCACTACTGCTTCGCCGCGTAGACTCAATCAACCGGCGGTCGCTAGCTCCCGGTTTCTGCCCTGCCGCGGAAAAACAGCGAGCGGAATACACACTGGAGCCCTTCCAGCGGACTAAATTATTAGAAACTGGATGGAGTAGTGCAAAGGCCGTGGACCCGCCCCCGCGAGGGGGGTGGCGTGAGATTGCTCAACGATGCGCGTGCTTCTTGTTCGTTCTTCTCTGCTACTCACAAGTCTCTCACGCAGCAGGTAAAGTCTTTTCCATTCAGGAATTTGATCAAATCCGTGACCGCTGGGTGGGGTTGGAATCCACGGTGGAAGGACGCCGTTCCATTTATGATCAATCCCTGATCAAATTACGGAACAGCACGATTTCCTTCAAACCGACCGGGCCTCTGCCTGTCTTGGATCGACGCCGGATTACCGTTCGTCTCACGGGAACTCTGCAGAAGGAAGACGGACGGTATGTCTTTCATGTACGCGAAGTCGAAGACGCGCCGAACGACTTGGAGCAGTATCAGGCTCGTGAACGAGACATCAAAAAGAGCGTTCCGCAGGAATGGTATGGACTCGCCGATTGGGTGGAAGCCCGGGGAAAGTTCTATTCGGATCCAGTCTTGTTGGACAAAGCACGCGAATGCCGTCGCAAGGGATTTGAAACCGAACGGGCGAAATTGCCGGACAATGATCCTTTGGCCTACATCGAGCTAGCGAGTCGCACCGCATCGCTGGGAATCTCTGACAGTATCCGTCAGGACCTGATTCATGAAGCATTTGTGATACGCCGCAAATCCGTGCTGGAAAAGCCGGAAGCGGTCGCTGAAAAACAGTTGCTGACGGATATGGAGCGCGATTTAGCGGGGAGCAAGATTCCCTTGCCCGCGGACGATCCTGCATTGCGGCAAAAGTACCTGGCCAATCCCGATTCTGTCTATGAAAAGGCCTCGGCAGAAGAGCGCAAGCGATTGCACCGGTTACTCTGGAGCAGCCTGGCGTTAACGCTGCTGGAAAAGGAATTGGCCGCCGATTACCACAACGGTTTTGAAATCGCGGCCAGGATCGATCAAGAATTGCCCGAGTTTCATGCCCGAGCTGAGACCTATCGAGACAAAGTCCTGGAAGTTCGTTCGAAACAAGTCGAAAATCTGACCCGGGCGGAAGTTCTCAAGTTGCGGCAGGATTTTCGTGATCGGCAACAGGTGAAACTTGGCGACGAAGCGATGGAGAGTTGGTTGCAGTGGAAAAAGAAGCGGCTAAAACCGGATGATATTGAAGGCCTGGTCAATCTCGCGGACCAATATGAAGAGTTGCTCGAGCAACGCCAGACGAAAGTGCGGTTGTTGCTGGAAGCCGTCGGACAGCACCCTGATGCTCCGGAATTACTTGAGAAATTGCAAAAGATGGGTTTCCGCAGGGACGGGAGTAAATGGATTTCCGAGGCCGAGTTTCTCGCGAAGCCCAAATCCGATGTGGAAAAGGCACTTTTGGACGGCAACATCGTAGTCGGCATGACAGCCGCCCAGGTAAAACAATCGCTCGGTGTCCCAATGTCGACAACCCGGGTTGTGGTTGTTGGCCAGGTCAATGAGATCTGGTCGTACCAATCACCTGGAAGTGCACAACCATTGATGATTTACCTCTCGCGCAGGCTGCCAGCCGCTGAGTCTTACGTAATCGGCGTCGACAAGTTACCGTGATAGTGAAAGAGCATAACAAAGAGGACATTCCTGTCCGTCACAAGCTCGGCCCCGTTGACCAGGGTGCAAGACAGATCGACAAGACCGGCGAATATTCCCATCCTCGTCCTTTGTGCAAAATCATTTGGCACGACAGAGTGGAAGACGGACAGGAATGTCCGTCCTACGGCGATTGCAAGGTAGGACGGACATTCTTGTCCGTCACACGCTCGGTCCCGTTGACCAGCGTACAAAACAGATCGAAAAGGACGGCGAATATTCCAATCCCTCTTCCCGTGAGCAAAATCATTTGGCAGGACAGAGCGTGAGACGTACAGGAATGTTCGTCCTACAGCGATTGCATTGTCTTGTTTCTGTCCCCGTAATCATGGCAGCGTGATTGCATCAATCCTGCGGATTGCAACAGCCGATTTCTCCGGCTCCGCCCCTCTCGCCCCGGATTGGTTTTCAATGTCACCCTGTTGCGGCTACAATTGCGAGTGATAAAAACTCTCCGATCTGTTTGGTGAATTGTCCGACGCGCGGCCGGATATTGGATCCATCCAACTGTCGCCAAACCATCAGGGAGCATTTTT
>JAQGHT010000339.1 GCA_028291565.1 Planctomycetaceae bacterium
CTTCCGTCAGACGGTCAAAAAACGCGGCTTGAGTAGTCACGTAGACGACTTCTGCGACCTTCTTGTCATCGTACAGTTTTCGCATCCGGGCGAAGTCGTCGTCCGTGATTAACGCGGGATCGACAGTGATCTTTTCGGCAAACTGAACGATTTCACGATCAATGGGGGATGCCAGCTTTTCAGGTTGATCAAGAGCAAAAATTTGATCGTCGCTGAATCCTTGTCCCTTGAGCCGTTGTATTGCATGTCCCAAGGCATACCAGGCGCGATCATGACGAGCCCCCACATAGGCGATGATCGCTTTGGAGCGTGGATCGAGCGTACCTTTGTTCAATACAGCCTGATACGAAGTGATCCGATCCGCGCCGACTTTTGGCAGCGTCGCGAGCAATTGCATCCATTGCTCTACAGTGACGGTCGCGGTCTCTCCGCTCAACAGCGCCTTTGTCGTAGCGACATCAGCCAGCTTGAGCCGTGGCGTTCGCTCTCTCGCGATTTTGAGAGTTGCCTCAACCTCGGCACGCGATTCCAAGGGCGGTCGCTCATGAGACTTGGGTGTGGCAAAACCCTTGTCTGTCGCCGCAGCCTTCATGGGTGCGATGCGGCTGACCGCGGACGCATAGTTCGGAGACGTTGGCCGGACAAATTGAAACAGAACATCCTGTTTGATTCTTAACGGCCCTGTCCAACGATTTGTGGCATTGAATCCCGCGACCGCCAGAACGATTTCCGTAATCTGACTCTCATTGTAGTGCTTGCGGATGGCCTCAAAATCACTGTCATTGATGGCGTGCGGCTCAAATGAAAGTTTGGCGGCAAACGTGAACGCCGCCCGTTTTGCCGCATCAAATTCCGACCAGTCACCGTCCAGCGCAGCGAGCTGATCGTCGGTCAAGCCCCGGGTCGCCAATGTCGATTCCTGGTGGCCGAGACAATAAATACAATTGTTCCCCCGCGAGACAATCCAGAACAGCGTCGTCCGGAACGCCGGATCAAAGCTCGACTCACCATCGCGCGTGGCACCTGTGCGGGCACGTTCCAAATCACCCGTGCGTTTGAAGCCATATTCCGCCAGATAGTAGGCGCGCATCCGGCCGTTGTTGGCCAATCCGAGGCGCCGCGGCTTCTCGCCGGTCTGCGCCGCCTTGGCCTTTTGCTCTTCAATCAGCGTCTTTTCTTCTTCGGTGACCGGTGGCAAAGGCAATCGCGGAATCGATTCTTTTGAAGCATCAAGCGCATGCTTCATATCGTCACGCGTCAACGGAACGGGTTCTGGCTTTGAGGCACCGGCGGGCTCCCCCGCCGCGATAAATCCGTTGAATCCCAGACAAAATGCGAACGCTAGAATTGCGTTGAATTCTCGGGTCACCAGATGCTTCATGTGATTCTTTCTCTCAATGCGGGTTTCGAAGAAATCACCCCCGCGGTAAGTGCGGTAAATTGGAAGTCAAACGATCTGAAATCGGCCGCGCTAATTGCGAAATACCGTGACTGATGGGTACGTTCCTACGATATACGTCACGTCTAATACTGACTGTTGCCGCTGCGCGTTGGCCAGCGTCAGCCGTACCGGAATGTGCAGATTGGAACCATCGCTCCGCTCGTCGGGAAGAAACTCAAATGAGATCAGCTTTTGTCCCGCGGACCAATCCTCGTCTTTTCCGATGATGTCAGGTTCCAGATCAATGCTGCGGTCGCCCGACTTCCACGCGGCAAGGAACGATTCGCAGGCTTGGTGGGCCGCGTCTTTATTGAGCGGTAAATTCCGTCCTTCACCCGTACTACAGCCCGGCAAGGTAAAACAAAACATCCCCAATACAAATAGCAGACAAGACAGCTGCTTAATCCAATGCGCATTCATTTGAACAGACCTCATACAATGTTTCACCGATGACTTCGACTCTTGCGCCAGTGCCATGAAGAGCACTGGCGCTCCAGAGCGACATCATTAGAAGTCGCCGACAACTTCGCCGCCATTTCTGGTACCGATCGCGCGCCAAATCACCAAACTGATGTTGGAGGAAACGAATCGGACGCCGCCATCGCCGAGCATGGTGTGCACGCCGCCAACATGCATACTATTTGCAGTCGACGACATGCGACTCGGTGGGAACCGGCAGGAGCGGCCATTCGGCGGTTGGGCATGGAAGTAAAATGTCGAGTCATTGGAACCGGCCAGCCAGGAAACCCCGATGTTGGATTTGCCCTGCATCCCCAGGTTGGTGACGTCCGTCGCCATACACATATTCAGTGCGTCGTCAGCATTGGCTGGATATGTACCGGGCGCATAAGTGTCGGTCTGGGGAGTCGAGATACCGTTACTGCCATCACCCAGCCGCTTTTCGGACATCAGAGCGGTGTTGCTCAAGCCATCTGTGACTTCGGCCATTCCCACATACCGATTTTGAATAATCATCCCGTTATTTTCCGGCATGCCGTAATTGACATCAGCGGCAGTTGCACCCGGAGCTCCGTTCAGCACTCCGGTCCCGGTATTCGTCCAATAATTGTTGCGACCTCCGACAGTATTGGGATCCGGCAGCGAATCCGGATCCGACGGGCAACGGAAGACGGGCAGCGTAAGTCGCCAGGCCACTGCATTATTCGCATCAACCGGAACGGATCCCTGAGAAATCGCAGTCGTCGTTAAGAAATTGAGCGTACCATACAATGGCGCCTGATCGATGTACGGCAGAACCCTCGCATGGGGAGAAAACCCGTTTCCACCAGCACCCGTTGGAAACAACCGGTAAGTATCGTGGTAGTTATGCATCGCCAACCCCAGTTGTTTGAGGTTGTTCTTACATTGTGAGCGCCGGGCCGCTTCGCGCGCTTGCTGTACAGCGGGCAGCAACAGCGCAATCAAGACAGCGATGATCGCAATCACGACTAACAATTCGATCAGTGTGAATCCAAGACGTCGGCGGAAACCGGTACGTAACACGATATGTCTCCTGAAAACAAAATCCAAAGGAGGAAACGATTAAACCTGAAAGACATTCCTGGCAGAATGAAGCTGCCTGAAATCGACGGACTTGCGAAGCGACTCAGCCACAAGTGAATGTGAAAAAGAGCGAATTAGTCCATTTGAAACTGACGTCGCATTCACAGACGAAACATTCTCGCGAGCACAACTGATAATTGCGCCCTGAATCCTTGAAGGGTCATACTGCAACGCCACCAGCAATACTCGTCGCCAATCTTGCGGGGATTGCGGTTAATTCAAACCCATCCCCAAAGTCTGACGACCGTGCCCACGTGAAAGTGACGTTTGAAATCCTTCACAGCGTCGCAACAAGGGCTTGGGAGAGATCAACGTTCCAAAACAACCGTGGTTGGAAATAGTGAAACTCGTCTCCCGAAAGACTTGCGGGATCGGCGGCATCACTGATGGATACCAGGACATTGTTGGAGCGGGCGGTCACACCCGCTTCCTGCGCCTGAATAACCGAAGGGAGCAAGGCGGAAATCATCGCTGCGATCACCACGACTGTCACCAATAAATCCATGAACGCGAATCCAGGCCGTTTGCGGGACATGACACTCTCTCCCTGATCAAATCAGCAGGCAAGACCAGCCGCTCTTGGCAATAGTCTTGACAGCTTGAGAAATCAAAATATCGGGAAAATGAACCGGTCGATTGTGGGACAAAGCTGGAAGTCAACTGCCTGCGATGCGCACGACAACATCAATTCCCATTTGCCACCAGGGGCATACCACCGAACCGGAACCACAGGGCTCGAGACGGTCCGCCGCGCAATGAGTGCTGACGGCGAACCGGATCAGATGATCGAGACCAATCGATGCAATCAAGAAATGTTCGGCGAACGCTGACTGTCCAGTGACACGGATGACTCGAAGCACGAGGCATTGCGACTGAAGCACGTGAGGAACCACAGCCCCTCACGTCAGATTCAGACCGATACAGTTGAGATAGTCAAACGCTGTTTATCACTCAGAACTGTGAAATTGAGATCCCAATCTCAGTGGGAGGCAAGCAGAAATTCCCGAAACCGCCCACAGCATCTGTACAATGCTGACGGACGAACTTCAAGAAACCAGCGTGCATCCCGACGGAGAGATTTCAGTCCTGAAATGATGTCGCGAAAACTCGCTATCCCATTGCATCGCAGAGAGTTAACGCGGCGGACGAAAGATTCTCGAGAAATGGGACATCGCGAATCCCAAACTGGGATCGGTCACCGGCACGACGATTTCGTCGGAAGCGTTTGTCGCGACATCACCGGGTAAGATCGCCCATTGATCCACCGCCAAACGCTGCGGCGCGGGCGGGGCGAGAGGTGGCAAAGATCGGCGATTCGAACAGTTCGGGCCCTGGCACGGCATCCTCAATGGCGTATGCGACGAACCGGAAAGCGATAGAGGCAGATGGGCTGGATCAGTCACACCAATCAAGGAATGGCTGTGATTTGCTCCACTTCCTGTGACCACCACATAATCACCGCAGCCTGCTTGAGCTGAGACAGGACACAGACAAACGAAAACTACCGAGGCGAGAAATATCCCCCCCAGCCGCAGAATTCGGTTTGTTGAAGTCCGGAAACTCATAGCAAAATCTGCATCGCAAGAATTTGAACTGCTTCAAAGTTGCAAAAAAGGCAGTCGAATTGTGATTCCCACCCAAGTAGACATCTTTGACTGGGTAAGTTCTTGAAAGAACTCAGGAATCAATGCCAACCATTTTCCATTGAGCGTACGAATTGGATCGGCATTTTGATGGGACAAAACTCTTAAAAGCCATTCTTTCCATTCTTGACACGATTTGTCAAGCAGAAAATAGAAATTGGCAGATCCGAGGCTGGGAAAGATTATTGGCACAATCAGCCGGAACGCGTTAGGGTCCAGTGTCGGATTGCTTGACACAATGGATCGGGGGGCTGATCGAACTGTCAGGAAAAATTGCCGCACCCGCAGATCCAACATTCACTTCAATGACGAGTCGGTTGCGAAACTGATCCAGAACTGGTCACAAGCAGTGTCCTGAGCACTTCCGGCAGCCTTGCGTGGCACGGCCGCGCCTTCGACAGGTGCGGTCGTTTGTGCGTTGATAATTCGCACTTCGGCTGAAATCGGCGGCTCCTCATAGCCCACGGCTGAAAGCAGGGCTCGTGATTCCAGTCCTTCGAGTGACTGACGCAAACCCACAGCTCGACGACGTGGCCGAGGTTTTGCAACTTCCGCCAAAGTCCTGCGAATCAATGATTTCAAAAACTGGCCCGCCATACTTCACTCCGACACCCGACTTCCACCAGGTGGCCACAAGTTTTATACAATCAAAGATGATGACTGTTGAAATTGTGAGATTGAACAACCCATCTTTCAACCAACTCGCGCATCAATTGCTGCTCGCATTGGATAAATCGCTGACAAGCCGCTGGCGGCCAATGTCAACAACCCTTTAAAAGACGATTGAGATCACAGTACCGCCCCTCAATCCTAACACATGCCAGTGTGTATGACCGGCGCGCCCAAGTCAATGGTTTTCTTCCAGGACAAGTGAGAATCGAGGCTGATCAGATGGTCAAAGACAATCGCGAAGCTGGCCCCAACTGCGTCGCTCACAGCAGTTATCCATTGAAGCGCAACCGCTTGTTGATTAGTCTGCAACTGTTAAAGACCGGTTCCACGCGAACCGGACACATCGTGATTCGCACACAGGAGGGACATTTGAGATGAGGTGTTTAATGGCGAAGTGCGGTTTTTTCGCGGTCATGGCGTGTTGCTGGTGCCTTCCGGCCTCGTCGGCCTGGGCCGTCCAATTTCCAGATAAAAATCTGGAAGCAGCGTTGCGGTACTACATTCTCGATAAGCGAGAGGGGACTGCGGAGCTGACCGATGACGATTTGAAGAAGATTTTCATCTTCGAAGCCAAAGGCAAAGGCATCAAGGATCTGACGGGGCTCGAGAAATGCCCCAACATCGCCTTGATCAATCTGGCCAAGAATGAAATCGAGACGATCACGGCGATCAAGGATTTGAAGAATCTGCAGTCCCTGGATTTATCCAACAATAAAATCGCTGACATCGCGCCAGTAGCCGGACTGACGGGATTGCAATATCTGGAGCTGTCGAACAATCAGGTGAAGGACGTTGCGGCACTGAAGGAATTGAAGAAGTTGTCCGCGCTATACATCGCGAACAATCAGATCACCGATCTGGCACCTCTGGCTGAAATCACCAAACTCTCCTCTCTCGATCTCGCCGGCAATAAAGTTGCCGATCTAAAACCTGTCGAAAATATCAGTTCACTTTCTGTGCTCAAATTGACAGGTAACGAAATCGTTGATCTTTCGCCACTGGGCAAGCAGACCCAGCTGCGGATGCTGTTCATCGATAAGAACAAAATCACCGACCTGACTCCACTCGTGACAGTCTGCAAGGTTGACGCTGACGGGAAGAAGAACTTCGCACCTTATTTGCGGCTCTTCATGAAGGAGAACCCTTTGAGTGACGCAGCCAAGGGGCCGCAAACCGAAGCTCTTAAGGCAATTGGCGTCCGGCTTGAGATGCCATAATGACGGAAGAAATCTTTGATGTTTGCGATGCCGAGGACCATGTGATCGGTCAGGCTCCGCGTTCGGTCGTGCATCGAGACAAGCTCTTGCATCGTGCAGTGCACGTGTTTGTATTCAACAGTCAGGAGGAATTGCTCGTCCAAGTCCGATCGGTCACGAAGGACGAGTTTCCGCTTTGCTACACGTCGTCGGCATCTGGCCACCTCTGCACAGGTGAGGATTATCTGGAGGCGGCTCAACGCGAGCTGGAAGAAGAGATTGGGCTCGTCGCACCGTTGGAGTTTATGGGCAAGTTCTCGGCGAGCGAAGAATTTGCCTGGGAACATACGGTTCTCTATCGAGTTCGATCCGATCAGGAGCCGCGTCCCGATCCGGTTGAAATCTCAGCCATGCTGCGATTTTCCATGCCTGATCTACTGCAGCACCTGACCGAGCAACCAGCAAAATTCTCACCTCCATTCCGAAAACTCGTGGAATGGCATGCGAAGACGAATCCGTAACCCCGCATGAGCCTTCGGTTTGCGCTGCCGATTGGCTCCATTTCGACCCCAATGCGATCGACAAACCCGATTTGAATAACTATCCAGACGGACAAGCCAGCGGCTTATCCCACCCGACGAAAGACACCCTCTAATGCGACTCTCAGCTGTCTTGGCTTACTGCGGCCTGATTCTCTTAGGCATCGACTCGCAGGTCTCGGCTCAAGTCAAAGTACCGGAAACTGTTCAGTGGGAAACCGGGATTGAATATTCCAGTCCCGATGGAGAACACTTGCAATTGAATCTCGCCCGGCCGAAGACGGGAGATGGACCGTTTCCCACAGTATTGTGCATTCACGGAGGTGGATTCCGCGCGGGAAAACGAGAATCTTACGATGGGCTGTGCGTCAAACTTGCCGAACGAGGCTTTGTGGCGGCGACGATCACCTATCGCCTGGCACCGAAACACCAATTTCCCGCAGCAGTTCACGACACCAAGGCTGCCGTTCGCTGGCTGCGAGCCAATGCCGCGAAATACAAGATCAACCCAGCCAGAATCGGAACAACAGGCGGTTCAGCGGGAGGCCATCTGGCACAATTTCTCGCTGTTACGGCGAACGTTCCTCAATTTGAAGGGCAGGGCGGCCATCCGGAGCAATCCAGTTCCGTGGCGTGCGTGGTCAACGTTTATGGCCCCAGTGATTTTACAAAATCTTACGGCAAGAGCGTCGATGCCGCGGAAGTCTTGCCCCTGTGGCTGGGTGGCAATCTTGAGACAGCCAAAGTCAAACATATCCACGCCAGTCCGCTGTATTGGGTGACTCCCAATGCCGCGCCGACGTTGTGCATTCACGGGACCGAAGACAAGTACGTCGCGCACGAGCAAGCGGTATGGATGGTGGACAAGCTGAAAGCCGCGGCTGTGGAGGCCGACTTACTGACGCTTGAGGGGGCCGGACATGGCTTCAAAGGGGCTGACGCCGAAAAAGCCGAACTGGCCCTGTTCGACTATTTTGAGAAACATCTCAAGAAATAATGCTCGAGATTCAACAACCGGACGAGCGGGATACTGAAGCATACTCCCACAGGTTGAACGGATCCAGGGGCGAACGAGCGACTTGCGCCCGTTGGACGACGACCCAGCGTGAAAGCGTCCATGCTTTGCATGCCAAGACTGCGAGTACGATCGGACTTCGGTGAAACCCAGACCCCTGTCGGCAACTAAAAATTTCCCCGTCATGGATTGTGGATCGGCGCTCCGCCAATCCGATAGCCAGGACTGAAAATGCCATCGGTACGACCTGGCGAAACACACCCCGAAAGACCTGACACGAGTGTCAGCGAGCCAAAAATAAGTAGCGTCCATCCTAGGCGACGAAAGAACATGATGCTCCTTTCCTGGGGGCGTCACTGCTTGTAAAGTCGTCTGACCGGCTTACGCTTGCAAGCCTTTGTCCAGTGTGTCAGAAGTTGGCCAGATTCGGTCCATCCTTGCGTTCCACAAGCAACGGTTGAAAGCAATATGCAGCCAGCGTGCCAAATGTTTAAGAACCGAAACAGAGCGTCAAACGGCAGAAAATGCCGATATTCAGAAGAATTGACACAGCCGACAACGCCATCACATCGATCCACTTTCAAATCATACTGTGGACACTCGCGTCAAAATGGGCTGGTAAGATATGCGGGCGGTGACTTCAAAACGACGCACCTCAACGTGAGACAATGGAAGGTTACAAAAGGTCACACCAAGCGGCAAAAACTGCCGATGCACGCTACTGGTGAACGATCGCGGGAATAGATTGGCGAGTTGTAACAATCTGCTGGATTGGCAGCCAAACCTGGTAGAAATCCGACCAGAGGCAATGCGTCAGTCTTTGAAGTGACTCGAGAGGAGAAGGCTGGCAGAGTGCGTTCGCAACACGGCACCAACGAGGCCTGAACCGGCACTTTCCGGTAACGCCGGGGAGTTGTCGCCATTCGCAGTCAAGACTGAGACCGTTCGATCTGTTTTTGAGACCGTCGCCGAGATTTAGCAATCTTGTCTGAGGACCGGAAAGTCATTGCTGTCGTAATTGGGAGGGCGAGGTTCCGACCGAACCTAAGTGACCACAAGCCAGACGTCGCCCCAAGGCCCTGTAAACTCCTCCGGCGGAGGTCGAGCTATAGCTTGCCCAGACGCACCAAGATCCGTCGGTACTAGATGCGCGGGTCCCCGGCGAAGTTGGTCTCGGAAGCAGAACGGGAGATCTCATCTGGGTTCTTCAGCCGCTTCGGACACTTGGGTTTCGGCCGCCCAATCCGCAGGATCGTCGGTGGATTCGCCCACATCAAGGTAGGCTCCGCAGTTCTCGCAGGATTGCACCGACCCCTTCAGATTGGCGCTGAACTGCGAGGTTTTCCCACATGCATCACACGTAACAGCAATCAATGGTACGCCCGACGCGACTGAAGGAGAATCGGCCTGACTGAGTTCAACTGCCCGGCGTTCATAGTCAGCAAGAAAAACTCGGGCGGCTTCAGCATCCGCGCGTTCAATCCAGATCTGAGTCTTATTGGGCTCCGGCACGAGTCCCCCCAACCAAACGCCAGCTTGCGTGGCGTCATCGATCACGTGGGCCGCGATACCGGCACCTTCCAAAGCCTGACAAAGCAGTGTGGCTTCATACGGATTCGCAGCGTTGTACGCCGCAATGGGATCTTGTAATGCCATGATGAACTCCGATTTCAAGTCTTGGGTGCTTTGCATGCTGTCAAGAAACGGCTTCGACCGAGATCTTGATGATCCATCGGATCTGTGAATCCAGTTCGCGGCCCCGGTTAAGTTTTTTACAACACTTACTCCCGCAGCCAAACGTTTCATTCTTAACCGCGCGCGGCATCGAATGAATTGAAGTCAAGTTGGTCCCACGATCATTATAACGGTGGAAGAATTTTTAAAAGGGGGCTTCGTCAAGTTTTGAGGTTTTGCCCTTGTACGTCGCGCGGATAAAAAGAGTCTCTTCGATGAACGCCCGCAACCGGACTTGCCCGGGTGGGCCCACGGCCTATGCGCTACTCACTTCTTCCTTTGAATTCGAAGGACCGAAGTAGCGCAAAGGACATGCCCCCACGCGAGGGCATTGAAATCTACGCAAGCCATGGGTCGAAGCTTGATTCTCCCCTCGCCTCGAGTACAACTGATCTGAAATCGAGACTGATCATTTGCCACCAGACTCACGTTCTCGCGCGTCCAACGCCTGAAGCCGGCGATCCGCGTTAAAAACGGGTGGCGGAAGTTGCTCGGCCAAAGCCAGAGCCGCCTCAAAACTCAACTCTTTGCGCGCCATGCCCGAACCTCGAAAAACCGGGAGCCCCTCCTGCAACGCAATGATTTCTCGACGCGTCCGGCCCCGCGGTGAATCGGGCCAGGTGCCAGAGAATTCCTCGAAGTCAAAGAACAAAGGCACGATTTGGCGCATATATTTCCAATAACCCGGGTTATCCGTCTGCAGGACGAACTTTCCCCCCGGTTCCAGGGATCGATGCACGAGCGCCAGAAACTCCGGAGTAATCAGCCGCTTTCCAATTTCTCGAGGTTCATAATAGGGCTGAGGATGATAGCAGTGAATTTCCGACACGCTGCCCGGAGCGACGTGCTGCGCGAGCAATTCGCGGCCGCCGATGACACCGAAACGCAGATTCGCATTACCCCGTTGATTGCCTCGCCTGGTCGCATATCGTATCACCACCGGCAAGACGTCGGTTCCAAAATGGTCGACATCCGGTCTCCAGGCGGCTGACCCCAAAAGGAACCGTCCATTTCCACAGCCCAGATCCAACAGAATTGGAGCACGCCGCCCAAACAGCTCGAGCCAATCAATGAGTCCGTCAGGGATCTTTTTGAGTGCCGTTTGCGTCCAGCGTTCAGGCTCCAGAATCTCACCGGGAACCGGAACTCCAAACTCACGTTCTCGCTGCTTTTGCGGCTTTGGAGGCATCTTTTTTTCACAACATCTATCGGGACTTGGGGTCAGCACATCAATCAATGACTGCCGGAATATCTACTGTTTGCGGCCACGAATGAGTCTTTTTCAATATCGATCCCGCGATCAAACGTCATTCTTGACCGTGCGCGGTCTCATTGCCAGAACGTGTCAGTCGCAATTCGCATCCAAGCTGACCATCGTAATATCAGCCACGAAATCTTTTGATGCGCAAACCCAGTGATGTTTCCAAACACTGATTCCGCCCCACTCTCCAATGAGGAACGCCATCATACGCGATGAAACCGACCTGAAAACTCAAAACAGCGTATTTGTCGCGACAAACTGACAATTGCGAAAGGAATTGTCATCCTTTTGAAATATCTGCAAACTCCCATCGACCTGATTTGTAATTTCCATTACAAATTCGCTCCACGGTGCCCAGAGAGCGCCTGCAGCATGACAGGCGGTAGAACCAGACGCGGAGCGTCGAAGCCAATGTCACGAATCGCTGTTCCATGCAGCCGACTCGCGAACAACGGACTTTCAAGCAAAGGAGATTGCAAAATGAGTAGCCCCGCTGTGAACAAGCTGCGAGTCTTGTTCGTCGATGACGAAACGGCAATTCGAGATGTCATGAAGATCGAGTTGCCTCGGATGGGCCACGAGGCCACGATCTGCGAAGATGGCCGGGCAGCCTTGGAAGTCCTTGAAAAGCACACATTCGACGCAGCGATTATCGATCTGCGAATGCCTGGTTTGAGTGGCTGGGACGTTGTTGAACATATCAAGAAAGTGGCTCCTGAGACTGAAATCATCATCAGTACTGGCCACGGTCATATTGACGATGCGATTCGCGCACTTCGCAGCGGGGCCTATGACTTCCTGCCGAAGCCCGTCAAGCTGGTCACCATCTCGAATGTTCTGCAACGCGTGGCAGAAAAGCGTTCCATGATCAACCAGAAGATCGCGCTGGAGGTGCAGCTGAAGCAAGTCCAGGGTGGAACCGATCTGGTCGGTGAGACGGCCGCAATGCAGCGTGTGAAGAAGCTGATCGACCGCATCGCGCCGACGGAATCGAGTGTTCTGATTCTGGGCGAGACAGGCACAGGCAAAGAAGTCGTCGCTCGCCGAGTGCATGAACTGAGCACTCGCGCCAACATGCCCTTCGTCGCAGTGAACTGCGGGGCACTGCCGGAAAACCTGGTTGAAAGCGAACTGTTCGGACACCGCAAGGGAGCTTTCACCGGAGCCGACACACCGCGCAAAGGGTTGATTGAAGTGGCCAATGGCGGCACGCTGTTTCTCGACGAATTGGGAGAGCTTGATAAATCCATGCAAGTGAAGTTGCTGCGTTTCCTGGAATCGGGGGAAGTGCGGCGCGTCGGAGAAAACGAAGCATTCACCGTCGACGTCCGCATTGTCTGCGCGACCAATCGCGACCTGCAGGAAATGGTTGAAGAAGGAAAGTTCCGCGAAGATCTGTTCTTCCGCGTTAACACGTTTGAGATCCATCTCCCGGCATTACGTGAACGCAAGGAAGACATCCCGGAACTTGCCAAAGCATTGATCGCCAGGCACCTCAAACGGCGTTCTATTCCTGACGACATCCTGTCGCCAGAAGTCGTGGAAGTCCTGAAGAACCACCACTGGAGCGGCAATGTTCGGGAACTGGCGAATGCCTTGGAACACGCCGTCATCATGTCCGCCGGAAAAACAGTCACCGTTGAAGATCTGCCGGTCACGATTCTGGGACGGGCTCGCAAGGCGAAGGCGACTATGACGCGAATTGAAGGAACGAAAACACTTCGAGAAATTGAGATGGAAGTGATTCACCAGTGCCTCGAAAAGCATCAGGGCGATAAGCCGAAAGTGGCACAAGAACTGGGGATTTCACTGAAGACGCTCTACAACAAACTGAACCAAAGTCAGAATTCCGCGGCAGCCAGCTAAACGGGTTTACGCGCGTGCCAAGCCAAGCAGCAAGCCCAGGCAGTTGCGTCGGCGCGACTTGATATCGAAAAAAGAAGACACATTTCCTGTGCACCTGTCCCAGCGAAAACAAAAGCAGCCCGAGCAAATAATGCTCGGGCTGCTTTATTGTCGACCATGACTTACTTATGCATTCTGGCTCAGTGAACAATTGAGGGCAGGGATAAAAAGCAGCAAAACTGCGTAATCCATGCCGAATGATTCACGACTTCAGTACCGGGCTTCCATTGTCAGTGCACCGAGAAGCAGTTCTGATTTTCGGCCGGGGAGAACTTCAGGGAAGTCTCAATCAAGCAGAACCGATGTTTCTCAGATCTTCACTTCAAGCATCCGCCTACTTACACATCTGTTTAGTATTTGCGAATAACGGCGACGGCCTTGCCAAGAATCGTCACGGCGTTCGAAACGATGGCCTTGATCTTGCCGCTGGCTTCCAGCTTGACCTTGGCTCCATCCTTGGTGTAAACCCGCAGGATTGGATCCTGGCCTTCGATGGCGGCCAACACGATGTCGCCATCCGACGCGCTCTTGCCACGGCGAATCACAACCGTGTCCCCGTCGGCGATGTACAGATCCGCCAGAGTTTCACCAGAGGCGGTCACCGCGAAGTTATCTTCGTTTTCGAACAATGGGGCGAAGTCGATCTGATCGCCACGATCCAGGACGTCCAAAGGCGCCGCTGACGTCAACCGGCCGACATTCGGCAGAGACGAACGCGAAATCGGCTGATCGGACAATTGAATTGCCCGAGACATGTGTGCTTCGCGGGAAATCAAACCTTTCCGCTCAAGCGCCTTGAGATGGCACATGACACCGTTAGGTGAACGAATGCCAAATTGAGTTCCAATTTCGCGGACGGTCGGGCCATAACCCCGCTTGAGAATCTTCTCTTTCAAGAAGTCGTAGATTTCCTGCTGGCGTTGTGTCAGAATCGGTTTCTGCTTCATGTTTTCACTCTCTCTAGTAACGACAAAACGAGCAGCAAATTGACACGCATCAATCTGCCAATGGGATCCGTTCACCGACAGACAAGAATCACCATCCTGACTTGACGCAGAATGAGTAGATCCATTGAAGTTGAACAGGCGTTTCCAAACAGCCCCTGAATCCGAACAAATCCATCAGTGCGACCCGGCCCGCGTATGATTCCGCACTGTGACTTTCCGTTCGGACACCCGAGCGTCAAGAATGAAGTTGTAACACGTATTCAACGAACACCTTGCCGTTGAATGTGAGCATCGAAGTGAGCACTCCCTTAGGAACTGTACTAGCACTCCAACTTCTCCCAAACTCGAAACTTCCAATCAGTGATCAAGTCCATCAAAATTCCACTGTGACGTCACCGGTCCGTGCATGTCATGGTTTCCCCAGGTGCAATCCGTTCACTGGGATAAACCCCTACTGCAGCAGTCCTTGATCAGACTCACAGTGGTGTATCGTGGCTTGTCAGGTATTGAATGCCACTGCTGGCTTGATGTCAAGGTCCAACGGGACCTTTTGGTTCCAATTTCCAAATAAAATTGAATTTCGCCCTCAATCCAAATGCCTTTTGCCACACTGAACGACCACAGGCCAGTAAACACCTGACGCCGTGCGAATTATCCGATACTGTTCGCACGCCCATTGCAGAAACCACAAAAATGGCACTGTAACAGGGGGATACCACTGAAATCGGGAAGCGTTCCAGTTATTGAAACCGTTTGGACGAAGGTAGCCCCCAGGTAGTTCCCAGTTTCCACACCCCGTGAACCACAAATTCCTGGGGAAGAATCAAGAATCACCGAATTCCAGTGGGACAGTCTGGAAGCAAGAATGACCAACTGACCAATTTCTCACACTCATAGGGCCACGAAAGAACCGTGCAGTACTGACAATTCACGTAAATGAGTCAATTCTCGAACTGTGACTGACAACACCGGCCCGCACGCAATACATCTGAAACACCGCAGACAACTCCGCCGGGGCGAAAGTCATCCTTTCAAATTCCCTGACGAACTCCAAGTTACTTGCCCGCACACCAGCTCAATTTGTGAGCGATTACGAGATCCCAACAAAAGTGCCCAGGGAATTTTCTTCGGACAGATCGCCCGTTGCAAACTTCGACAGTTGAAGTCGAATGCGATTCACGAAATGTATTTCTGATGTATTTGAATATGCAATGCGGATTTGTTCAATGCCTGCGAGTCACAATTAAGTCCAGAGAAGTGATAAATTAAGACTAATTAATGTCGTTTCACGCATCTAAACTCGGCAGGCTTTAAAGATTTTCCGAGGCAGCGCAGTGCAAAGCCTCTGTTTTTCGTTCAGAAGCGAAACACCAATGATCGCCACTACGACTCATTACCAGGCAATGAGTCACAGCGCCCTTGTGAACGAACACAAAGTGCAAGACAAGCCTCAGCAGTCCCTTCGTTCCCACTCGCTCTCATCCTGTCCGGGTAAGTTTGCAGCCAATCCAGCGCAGGTCCCTGTCATTGCGACCCACCCTTCGATTTCTAATGAGACAACGCTGAAGCCGCGACATATCGCGCAGGAACTGAACATGCCCGGAAGGTAACGCCGTGAGGGATTTCGGGAATTCAATTTCCAAGCCGCCAAGGTTGCCAAACTTTGGGTATCAGACCAGAGATGGAGCGAACCGCCCCAATCTCTGGCGAGATTAGCGACAGAGATCACTCACGACGTCGCCCACAAGGGCCCCCTGAAGCAACGACGACCTTCCAGCTTTATCGTAACATCAGCTTCCGCCTTGCACGGGACGAGACGAACAGGGCACATCGAAAGCATGAGACTCATTTGCCTTTTCGCCCTCCAACTCCATTCAATCGCCGTAAGACTTCAACTGGCGGCGCGGCAAATACTGAACGCGATCAACTCCGTGAGAGATTTCCAAGCAGCGAATTCAATGCATCCTACGCCTGCCAACCATGAGCATCCCGGACGGCGATCATCGAACTGAGGATGTCGTTCCAGGTCTGCTGCTTCATCATGGTATCATTGGAAAACATGCAACCGTCCCAGCAAACATGCTGAAACTTTCTAGTCAAATTGCCATAACTGTCGCGCATCCAGAAACCAGCATGGTGCGGAATATTCAACTTCCCATTCGGATCGGTCGCCAGACAGTGGCGGCCAGTCTTGTCATGCGATCCGCTGCCTTTAACCGTGGCATCATTCTGAGCGATATGAAAGTCAATGGTCCACGGACGGAGCGTGGCCGTCAGCGTCGCCAGAGCTTCATCCAGCTTCGAACCATCTTTCCAATCATAGTCTTTTGGCAAAATGCTGTCTTCGGGAGCATTGTAGCCCAAAGTGTAAAGCAACGTATGGGCCATGTCGGCCTGGAAGCCAACCGTGCCAGGTCGGTCAGTCAATTCCAGCAACTGTGCCATGCGCCGCCAACTGTGCATTCCGGCCCAGCAGATCTCACCTTCCGCGGCCAGCCGTTCGCCGTGATCTTCAGCTACAACCGCCGCTTCACGAAAGGTCTTGGCGATGAGCTGCTGATTGCCTTCAGGATCCTTGACCCAATCGGCTGGACTGGCTGCCGTATCGATGCGTACGATTCCGTAAGGGCGTGCTCCCAATTCTCGCAACTTCTGCCCGATGCGGCAGGCCTTACGCACCGCACCGACCCAATTCGCACGCTGAGTCTC